>CAIPGK010000381.1 GCA_903864575.1 uncultured Chloroflexota bacterium | reverse complement strand
TCTACAATTATTACCCTGAACCGGATTTTGTTCCGGAAAAACCTTATAAGATCGCTCGTTTTGGACTCGGACTGGATTACCACACCGTTATCAAAAACAAATTATTTGAACTGGCAGGTTACCTTAATCAAATAGCCGGTGAGGCTTCCTTCAGGGTATTCATTGACTCCGCTCCGGTTCTTGAAAGAGCCTGGGCCGTTAAATCCGGTTTAGGATGGATCGGGAAAAACGCCTGTTTCATCACCACAAAAAAAGGTTCATTTTTTTTGCTCGCCGAAATAATCACCGGCCATGAACTGCCCCCCGACATTCAACCGGTAAAAAAGGATTATTGTGGCTCCTGTAGCCGTTGTATCGATTACTGCCCGACCGGAGCCATCATCCGGACCGAGTTCGACACGGTCTTCATCCAGCCTGACATTTGCAATGGCTGCGGATATTGCGTGCCGGCCTGCCCCTTCGGCGTGCCACGTCTCGGTCATGATGATGGGTTGTCTCACAAGTGCACTCTCTGCTACGACCGGCTACGGTTTGGGATGGAACCGGCCTGCGCCAAGTCGTGCCCCACCGATTCGATCCTGTTCGGTCCTGCGGACGAGATGCTGCGGCTCGGTCGAGAGCGCGTTGAGGTTCTTCGGGCCAGAGGGGTTCCCGCCAGCCTGTATGGAGATGACGCTTCCGGCGGGACAAACGGGATTGGTGGTCTCAACTCCGTCTTTGTCCTTACAGGTGCGCCGGAGACCTTCAACCTGCCCGACCAGCCGAGGTTGCCATCTCGCAATCTTGCTCCCGCCGTCGCTGGCGCGGTCGCAACCGCGGCCGTGCTGCTGCTCGCCGCCGCAGGCGCGATCCGGAACAGTCGATGACGGAGCGTGCAGCCGCGGGTGACGAGCGGCGGCGGGAGCGACGGAGCGCCGAGCGCCGTCCGGTACCCGTCATCCATGGCGCGCACTGGAAGTGGCTGGTTATCGTCTATTTCTTCCTTGGCGGCATTTCCGGCGCGGCGGCCGCGATCGGGGGCATCGAACGTTTCGCGCGGCCCGCGGGTTCGCGGCCGGTTGCCCGCGCCGCCCGTCATGTTGCGATGCTGGCGTTCCTGCCCTGCCCGGTGCTGCTCATTCTCGATCTCGGCCGTCCGTCACGATTTCTGATGATGCTCAGGGTGCTGAAACTCCGGTCTCCGATGTCGTTTGGCACCTGGGCGCTCGTGGTCTTCGGCGGGGTTGTTGCCGCGGCATCTGCCCGGCAGGCGGCCACCGATGGCCTGCTGCCGGGCCGCCGCGTGCGACGCGCTGCCCTCGCCATTCCGGAGCCAGCACTCGATGTCGCAGCGGTCGCCGGGGGGGTGGCCGTGCTCGGATACACGGGAGTCCTGCTCTCCGCGACCGCCGTGCCACTTTGGGCCCGGCGCCCGGCGTTGCTGGGTGGTCTGTTCGTTTCGTCCGCCTTTGCCACCGGCGCGGCGGCGATCGGGGCCGCCCGCTCTCTGGCCAGCGGCGGCATGCATGAGCATGACATCGAGCGATTGAAGCAGATCGCTTCGCTGGTGGAAATCGCGTTGCTGTTCGCGTGGCTCAGGCAACTCGGTGAATTCAGCGGACCGCTCACCAAAGGATCGAACGGGCGCCGGGTCCGGCACGGCGTCGCCGGAGCGGGTCTTGCGCTCCCCATGGCGCTCAACGCCTGGGGGCTTTCCCGCGAGGGGCGGAGCGCATGGGCCGCCTCGTGGTTGTCCGCGCTCCTGACGATGGCTGGCGGGTTCGTGCTGCGGCACGCAATCGTCACGGGTGGCCGAGATTCCGCGGACGATCCGGTCGCGACCTTCGCCTACACCCGGTCCACGGTCACGCAACCGTTCGAATGAAAGAGCCCCGGTCCATCACCTGGACCGGGGCTCCTGCACTTCAGTCGGTCAGCAAGGTTTGTCCGGGCTACCTGATGCGCTCCGAAAGCCAGGCCGGGACCTCAGCTATGGGCAGGCGCTCCTGGCTCATGTCGTCGCGATGCCGAACCGTCACGGCATGGTCATCGAGCGAGTCGAAGTCGAACGTGAAGCAGAACGGCGTTCCGATTTCGTCCTGCCGGCGATAGCGCTTGCCGATGTTGCCAGTTTCGTCGTATTCGATCAGCGCTCCAGTTGCGGAGACGAGTTCATCGAAAAGGCGCCGTGCTGGTTCCGCCAGTTCCGGCTTCTTCATCAACGGGAGCACCGCAGCCTTGTAGGGGGCGATGCGCGGGTGCAATCGCAGCACGACACGCGTGTCGGGCTTGCCGTTCACGTCGATCGTCTCCTCCTCGTCGTAGGCGTCGATGAGGAGGACGAGGCACGTGCGGTCGACGCCAAAAGTCGGCTCGATCACATACGGGATGTACTTCCGGTTCTCGGCCTGATCGAAATACTGGAGGTCTTCCCCGCTCACCTCCTGATGGCGCGAGAGATCGAAGTCGGTACGGTTGGCGAGACCGTAGAGTTCCTTCCAGCCCATCGATCCCGGGAACTGGTATTCGAAGTCCACGGTTCGGCTCGAGTAATGGGACAACTCCTCCTGCTCGTGCTCGCGAACGCGGATATGGTCGTCCCGTACGCCAATGGTGCGGAGCCAGCCGCGCATTGCGCTCAGCCATTCCTCGAAGGCACCGGCAGCTTCATCCGGCTTCACGAAGTATTCGATTTCCATCTGCTCGAACTCAAGCTGCCGAAAAATGAAGTTCCCCGGTGTGATCTCATTGCGGAAGGCCTTGCCGATCTGCGCAATGCCGAACGGCACCTTGACCCTTCCGGTGGCCACCACGTTCTTGTACTGGACGAACATCGCCTGCGCGGTCTCGGGACGCAGGTAGACTTGCGTACCGGTTTCCGACACGGGGCCGATCGTGGTGCTGAACATCATGTTGAACTGCCGCGCCTCGGTGAGGGTCGCGTTGCCGCAGTTCGGGCATTTCAACTTCGCCTCGACAATGATCTCGGACATTTGCGCCGGGGTCTTGCCCTCGACCGCAAGGCCGAGGCGTTCCTCGATCAGGTGATCGGCGCGGAACCGGGCCTTGCAGGTCTTGCAGTCGACCAGTGGGTCGTTGAAGTTCTGGACGTGACCTGATGCCTCCCACACGCGCGGGTGCATGAGGATGCTTGCCTCGAGGCCGACAACATCCCGCCTCCGGTGTACGAAAGTCGTCCACCAGAGGTTCTTGACGTTGCGCTTGAGTTCCGCTCCGAGCGGGCCGTAATCCCAGGTATTGGCGAGACCGCCGTAAATGTCGGATCCCGGGAAAATGATGCCGCGCCGCTTGCAGAGCGAGGCAATCTTGTCCATCGTTGCCGCTCGAGTGGTCTCCGTCATGGCCGCTGGTCTTCCCTCCCGGTGTACGCCGCACCCTCGTGCGCGCGGCTCCTGATGCTAGTTCGTGTCCCGATCGTTCCCGCCCGCTGCGGGCGCGGCGATTCGCCGATAAATCTGCGTGGTCGATATGCTCACATGGCCCAGCAGATGCTGGACCTCGCGCAATTCTGTTCCATCGCGAAGAGCGTGGGTGGCGAAGGTGTGCCGGAGTGTATGGGGCGTGATGTCGCCGATGTCCGCCTGTTGCGCATAGGCCTTCAGGATCAACCAGAACCCCTGTCGGGTCAACCTGCTTCCCCGGTGGTTGAGAAACAGCGCTTCGTCCTCACCGAGGCTAAGCCGCGGTCTGCCGTCGTTCATATAGCGATGCAGCGCGTCGAGGGCGCTGACCCGCAGGGGAACCATCCGTTCCCGGGTGGTCCGGCCGGAGCAGCGAAGGCAGCACTGACCAGCGAGCACGTCGCAGCAATCGAGCGCCACCAGCTCGCTGACGCGCATGCCGGTCGCATAAAGCGTTTCCAGCATTGCCCGGTCACGCATCGCCTCGGGCCGGTCTCGGCCATCGAGACCGCCGGGTTGGGCGAGCAATCGCATCACATCGTCCGGGCTGATCGAACGTGGGGTGTACTTGTCCACTTTCGGCGCCGCGATCAGCGAACTTGGATCGCCGCCTGTCCGCCCTTCGGAGGCGAGGAACTGGACGAACGACTTGATCGCCGCTGTCTTTCTGGCCACCGTCGAGGTGGCATACCGTCGGTCCCGGAGGAAATCGAGGTACCCGGCGAGATCGCGCGCGGTCAGATCTCCCCAGTCTGAAACCGGGAGTGGACGCGGTTCGCCCTGGGACGCCCAGTTGCCCAGCAGGAACCGGGTGAACTGGGTCAGGTCGTTTCGGTACGCGAAGATCGTGTTGACCGAAAAACCCCGTTCGGTTTCAAGCACTTCGAGGAATCGGTCCACATCCCGTTGCATTCCGGTCTCCCAAGCGCGCCGCCCGCGTGCATGGTGGCGGCGGGCAAGGGAGCGCAAGCGACCGCGCTCTCCCTTGCCGCGAACCCTAGTTCATCAAGCTGTCCAGCGAGACGCAGGGCAGGCCGAACGCCTCCGCCACGGCTGGGTAGGTTACCTGTCCGTCGAGCACATTCACGCCCCTCGCCAGAGCCGGGTTCCTGCGAACGGCGCCTGCGAACCCGAGGTCCGCCAGTTCGACCCCATACGGGAGCGTTGCGTTCGAAAGCGCAAGCGTGCTCGTGCGGGGCACCGCCCCCGGCATGTTGGTGACACAGTAGTGGACGACGTCGTCAACCTTGAACGTCGGCGCATCATGAGTTGTCGGTCGGGATGTTTCGATGCAGCCGCCCTGATCGATCGCCACGTCCACGACGACCGATCCGGGGCGCATGGAGCGCACCATTGGCTCGGTGACGAGCTTCGGCGCTTTCGCTCCCGGCAGCAGGAC
>CAIPGK010000380.1 GCA_903864575.1 uncultured Chloroflexota bacterium | reverse complement strand
CCTCCGGGGCCGCGAGCAGCGTCCTGCTCGTCAGCCCCGATCCTGAAGCCCTTGCGGTCGCCGGGGAGTTCGGCCGCGCGGTGACGCCGGTCGACCAGCCGAGGGACCGGAGCGGCCTGAATCCTGCCATCGACCTCGGCCGGGAGATTGCGATCGCGGGCGGCGCGGACCGCATGCTGATGCTCTTCGCCGACCTGCCCCTGCTCGAGGCGGAGAACGTCCTCGACATGGCAGGGACGCTCACCCCGGTCGCCCTCGCCTCGGACCGTGCTGGCACAGGAACCAATGCGCTGTTGCTCCACCTCGCCGGACCCGCGCGGGACTTCGTGTTCCAGTTCGGCGAAGGCAGTTTCGACCGTCATCTCGCGGAGGCGAAACGGTTGGGCTTGTTCGTTACCCCGGTCAAGATCGCCGCCATGAGTTTCGATCTCGACACGCCAGAGGATCTTCGCGAACTGCTCTACCTCGATCCTGAAGACTTCGGCTTCCCGCTTGCCGAAACGGACCGTGCGTCATGAGCACCGCGAGCGGCGACGTCAGGTTGATCGGGCTCGACGGCATCCCGGAGATGCAGGCAGGGGGGGACGTCCCCGGCGAAATTGCCGCGGCGCTCGAGCGGGCAGGACTCACCATCGAGCCGGGCGATGTGCTCGTTGTCACCCACAAGATCGTCAGCAAGGCGGAGGGCCGGCTCATCTCGCTCGACGGCATCGAACCGTCCGAGTTCGCCCGAACGTGGGCTGCGCAGTATGGCAAGGATCCCCGGCAGGTCGAAATCTCGCTCCACGAGAGCAAACGCCTCGTCCGCATGGACCGCGGCGTGCTGATCGCCGAAACGCACCACGGATTCATTTGCGCGAACGCCGGCGTGGATGCCTCGAATGTCGATTCCGGGATCGTCTGCCTGTTGCCCGTCGATCCGGATGCATCCGCGGCGGGCATTCGGTCGGCCCTGAGGGACCGATATGGACTGGCGGAAGATGATGCGCCGGGCGTGATCATCACCGATTCCTGGGGGCGCCCGTGGAGAAACGGCATCGTCAACTTCGCAATCGGCGTAGCGGGGCTTGCGCCATTGATCGACTACCGAGGGCATCATGACGCGGCGGGTTACGAACTGCACGTGACGGTGCTCGCAGTGGCCGATGAACTGGCGGCGGCGTCCGAACTCGTCATGCACAAGTTGGCGGCCCGCCCGGTGGTGCTCGTTCGCGGCTATGCTCCCGCCATCGGGGCCGCGCACGGGTCAGGCCGCGATCTCGTGATCGATCCGGCGCGGGACATGTTCAGGTAAGACGCATCGGGCAAACGAACGAAGGAAGGGAAAGGCGAGGAAACGCATGGGAGTCGTTGGCTACGCGGCATCGTTCGAACAGTTTCACCCGACCGATTTGCTGGCCTATTGCCAGCAGGCCGAAGCGTCGGGATTCTCATCGGTCATGGCGTCGGACCACTTTCACCCGTGGGTGCCGTCACAGGGCCATTCAGCCTTTGTCTGGTCCTGGATGGGCGCGCTCGGCGCGGTGACCAGCCTGCGCTTCGGCACCGGCGTCACCCCTCCCGGGTACCGCTACCACCCGGCCGTTCTCGCGCAGGCGGCGGCCACGCTGGAGGCCATGTTCCCGGGCCGGTTCTACCTGGGTCTTGGCGCAGGCGAAGCGCTCAACGAGCACATCACCGGCGACTACTGGCCCGAGGCTCCGGTTCGCCTCGAGCGGCTCATGGAGTCCATCGAAATCATCCAGGAGCTCTTTACCGGCAAGAAGGTCAAGCACCGGGGCGCCCACTTCAACATGGAAAGCGCGAAGCTCTACACCATGCCGGACGCGCCGCCGCCGATCTACGTCGCGACGAGCGGTCCGGTCATGGCCAAGCGCACTGGCAAGTACACCGACGGCCTGATCACCGTCGGCGCGGCGGATGAGAAACTCAGGATGCTCATGGGCAAGTTCGAGGAGGGCGCCCGCGAAGCAGGCAAGGACCCCTCGACGATGCCGAAAATGATCCAGGTCAAGATTTCCTACGCCGATACCCTCGAAGAGGCAACCGAGAACGCGATCCGCGAGTGGCCAAATGGCGGCATGGCCTTCCCCAAAGCCGACATCCGCGATCCCGAGGATTTCGAGGCGATGGCGAAACTCGTCCGCGCCGAGAACTACAAGAACCGCGTGCTCCTGACCCCGGACCTCGACGAGCATGTCTCCTACCTGCAGCATTTCATCGACCTCGGCTTCAACGAGGTCTACATTCACAACGTCGGCAGGACTCAGGAAGCCTTCATCAAGGCCTACGGCGAGCGAGTGATTCCCAACCTTCGCTGGCCGAACTAGCTCCGGCAGCGAGGCCGCGGGATACCGGCATGGTCGCCCTCTCCACCCTCACGTGCCCGGTTTGCGGCGCGCCGATGCAGGACGCATCGGCGCGCTGCGCCTTTTGCGGGTCGCTCGTCGTCATCCGCATGGATCACCCGCGCCTCGATCCGGCGCTGCTGGACCGGGCGCGGGTGGACGAGCAGATTGACGGTCTTCGGTCCCGCCTGCGCCGGGACCCATCGGACGCCGGAGCCCACTATGGTCTCGGCGTCGCCTATTTCAGTCTCGGACTGCTCGAGGACGCGGCCGCCGAACTCCGGCAGGCCGCCCGCCTCATGCCGGAACACCCGGAGATCCACGCCCAACTCGCGGTTGTCCTTGCCGAACTCGACATCACCGGCAAGCGCGGAGCGAGGGAAGAGGCCTGGTCGCAGCTTCGAATTGCCCTGTCGCTCGATCGAAGCCACCCCGAAGCGCTCCTCCTCTCCGCTCGTCTCCGGGCCGATGACGGCGACTGGCAGGCCGCCCTCGACGTGCTGCGCCCGGCCCTCGGTTCCGATCCCGGCATCGACCGCCGCGCGACCGATCTCCTGCTCGGCAGGGCCACCATGCTTGCCGCGCGCGACCGCTGGTTGGAAGCGGCCACGCTGTGGAGTGAAGCGGCCGCGATCGACCCGGCGACCACCAGGAGTATGTTGCTGGACCTCCTGCGGCAGGAGCAGGACACCCTGCTTTCCCCGCCGAAATGGTCGTGGCTCGCATTGCCTCCGCCGTCGCAGACCGCTTCAGCGGTTGCGAAGCGGGTGGCGGGGTTCCTGCTGCCGGGAGTGGCTGCCTTTCTCCTCTCGCTCGTTCTTGCCGAGCGGCCCGGTCTCGAGCCGCTGAGCCTCATTTTCTGCGCCATGACACTGGCGCTCCCCGCATGGCTGTTCTGGCAAGGCAGGCAGCGCCGCCGCGCCGAAGCGGCGCCGAATGCAGCGTTGGCCGCATCGATCCGCCGCGATCCCGGCGCATTCTTCCGGGGTGATCCCTCGCTGGATACCGTCCTTGCGGCTGCCCGGTATGTCGCAGCCGAGCGGCAAGGACAGGCCATCATGGCCGAGAACGCGTGGCTTGCCGGCGGCAAGCGGCAAGCCCTCAAAGGCGCTGCCCTCCGCGCCCCGTGGATGCCTGACGGTACCTCACGCGATTGACGCTCAATGGCCGCGCCCCTATGCTTGCCACGCCTTCGGGGTGAGGTGAGGCGGGCCGGACGGGCCTGCCGAGTCCTGACCGGCGGTGAAAGCCCGCGAGCTGGCGCGCGACGTCGCGCCGGCATGACCCGGTGAAATTCCGGGGCCGACGGTAGAGTCCGGATGGGAGAAGGCGCGCTGGCGGATCCTCGATCCGTCCGGGCGCGTTGCGCTCCCCAAACATCCGTTTCCCCGAGGCTCCGGCCCGGGGTTTTCTGTTCCCGGGCCCTCGCGGGCCGCCGAACGCTCGGCTGCCCCGGTCTGGGTGATCCATGATTCGCTGGCTTGCAGGACGCATCATCTCGACCCTCGCGGCGCTCTTTGGCGCGGTGACGGTGATCTTTGCGCTCGTCAATCTGGCAGGCGACCCGATAGCGGGTCTCGTGCCTCCCGGTAGCGCCCCGGAGGATGTCGCCCGCGCCCGCAGTGCATTTGGTCTCGATCGCCCGCTGCCCGCCCAGTATCTCGATTTCCTCGGCCGGGCGGCCCGCCTCGATTTCGGCAACTCCTGGCGACAGAACCGCCCCGCCATCGATGCCGTCATGGAACGTCTTCCCGCTACCCTGCTTCTCGTCGGCGCCGCAACCGCCATTGCGGTGGTGGCCGG
>CAIPGK010000379.1 GCA_903864575.1 uncultured Chloroflexota bacterium | reverse complement strand
GTGAGGGTGATCGACTCGCCCTTCTTCCATTCCTTCAGTTGGAAGGGACCAGTCCCCATGCACTCCCCGGTGAGGCGGTCAGGGTTGTCCTTCGCGAAGGCCTCGGAAACGATGGACATATTGAACATGGCGACGTCGGAGAGGAACGGCGCCCAAGGCTGGGGCAGGGTGACGATCACCGTGGCGTCGTCCGGGGTTTCGATCCCCTGCACTTGACCATCGGCGTCCCGCTCGAGCGCCGTCAGGGTGAAGGTCCAGATCTGGTTCGGGTCGTTGGCGGCGCGGACCCAGGAGAACTTCACGTCCTTCGAGGTCATCGGCGTGCCGTCGGAGAACTTCACATCCGGGCGCAGTTTGAAGGTGTAGGTCTTGCCATCTTCGGACATCTCCCACGACTCGGCAAGACCCGGCACGAGCGACGCGCCGTCGAGGCCAACCCGGATCAGCGTGTCGTAGATATTGGTCAGGATCCAGATGTTGACGTTGCCATCGTTGGTGACAGGATCGAGATTGACGGAATCGGCGAGCCTACCGAAGCGGAATGCGCCGCCCGCCTTTGCTCCCGCGAGATCCTCCTCGGTCATCGTCGTCGCCGCGCCACCGGAGGTCACGATGATCTCGCCGGTTTTCTGGGCGGTCTGGGCGAACGGCGCCGCGGCAGCGTAGGTCTGGAAGATGCGCGCGGCGGCCGGCGCCGCGATTCCCAGGGCGGCGGCCCGCGCCAGGAAGGTTCGCCGGCTGAGAACACCGGAATGAACAGCGAATGCCAGACCTGAACGGTCACGGCTCCGGGACGGGTTCGGGTTCGATAACATCACGATCCTCCCGCCCTTGCGTTGCGCCTGCCGGCAATTTGGGGGCACTGGACATGCACCCCTGCATGACGAAACGGGCCCGTCTGTCCAGCACAGGAACGGAGCATGACCTTCGCCGGGGTGTCAAGCGTGCGGGGATTGTGCGCGTAGCACGACATCCAGCCAACCAATCCCGATATCCCCGGCTTTCGCTCATGGAGCATGGTTTGCATGCCCCGCGGCTTGCCGTCCGCCAGCTGCGCCTCCCGACACGCGGGAATCGGGACCGGCGACTGCCCAAGCTCACGAATCTGCCGCCCGGTCATGCAGCCCTTGCGGGTGGTTCGTCCATATACTTCGCCGGGGCACGCAGTTCCGCCGCTTCGCGAGATCGTGGCAATGAGCCGGGGGAGAACCAGATGGCCGAATCCGGCAATCCATTTTCCGGCATACCGCTGTTCGCGAAGCTGCCCGTTACGGCGCTCGCAGAACTCGCGGCGAACAGCCAGACCCGAGCCTATCCCGCCGGGCAAGTGCTCTGGACCGAGGGAGATCCCGGAACGAGCCTGCTGGTGCTGGAATCCGGGCAGGTGCGGGTGACCCGCTTCGCCGGCTCGGGGCAGGAGGTGGTGCTGGCGGTGCTGACGGCGCCGGCCGCACTTGGTGAAATGGCCCTCATCGACGGCGAACCGCGCAGCGCCACCGTGATCGCCCAGCGGCCGGTTACGGTTCGGGTGGTCCCGAGGCAGGTGTTCCTCGGGTTGCTGCGGGAGCCCGCCGCGGTTCAGGCCGTGCTCAAGTCGCTTGCCGGGATGATCCGATCCAGCAACGAACGGTATGCCGATGCGATTGGGCTCGACGTGCCGGGACGTCTGGCGAAATGGCTGCTGGCCAGGGCCGACGGTGAAACCGGCGAGGTTCGCCTCGGTCGCACGCAGGCGGAACTTGCGGCGGAGCTCGGCGCGACTCGCGAGAGCCTCAACCGCGCCCTGCGCCGATTCGCCGAGCTGGGACTCCTGCACCTCGACAGCGACACCGTGAACGTCCTCGATCCCGCGGGGTTGCGCTCCCACGCTGGATGAGGCCGCACCACCCGCTCAATGCTCCAACCCCGCGGAGGCCCGGGCATCGCCAACTGCCTCGCTTTCGCGGCTCGCGGCGGCGAACCAGTGCCCTGGACGTTGCCGCCCGTCTGCCGGAACACGCCGACTCCGCCGGCGGGGCCTCTCACCAAACGGATATTCCGTCACGCAGGCGCAGGAAGGCCCGAGGCGGGAGCTGTCGCGCCGCCGCCCGCGCCGCGGTCATCGCCCCCGCCACTTCACGGGTTTGGCGGTCGATCGATGCAAGCAACGCCGGGACGGGCGGGGCTGTGCGACAGGCTGTGCGACAGGCTTGACAGGGGGGGAGTCCTTTGCGACCATCCCGCTCGTATACCGAATACCGGATACCGTATACAGTAGACGTTCGTCGCAGCACGCTCGCCGTCGAGGACATCGTGGACCACGCGCAGGCGCTCGCCGCTCCAAGCCAGACGCAACCGCCACCGCGTCCCTCGCGGGCGATGACGGCGAACGTTGCGCGGCTCAACCATGCGACCCTCGCGGAACAGGTCTGCGGCATCGTCCGCGAGCGCATCCTGACCAACGCCTGCGCCCCGGGCGAGAGCCTCCGCGAGGAAGCCCTCGCCGCCGAGTTCTCGGTCAGCCGCGTGCCCGTGCGGGAGGCCCTGCGGCAACTCGCGGCGGAGGGTCTGGTCGATCTCGTTCCGCGCCACGGCGCGATCGTCAGCTCCCTCTCCCTCAAGCAATTCCTCGACGCATATCGGGTCCGCGAAGCGCTCGAGGTGCTCGCGGTGCGGCTCGCCACGCCCCTGCTTGGCGATGAGGGCGTCGCGCGATTGCGCGGGCTGGAGGCCGCCATGGAGTCCTGCGCGGAGCGCGGCGACCAGGAAGGCTTCTTCGCCGCCAACACCGCGTTTCACCACCTGCTGGTGGAGCGCTCCGCCAACGACGACCTGATCGGCATGCACGCCCCGTTGACCGCCCGGATGCGGCGCTACCAGTCGCCATCGCTCGACCTGCGCGGCGGCATGGAGCGCTCGCTGGAGGAGCACCGCACGATCATCGACGCCATCGCACGCGGCGACGCCGACGGCGCGGCCGCGCTCCTCGGGGAGCACATTCGCGTCCCCCAGCGCACCCTCGAAGCGATGGCCGCCCGCGGCGAGGACGCCTTGCCGCTCCGGAGAGGACCGGGGGGGTAGGTCGTGGGTCGTGGGAGTTGGCTATCAGCAATCGGACATCGGCTATCGGGAATGCGCGACAGCCAGCAGCCAGCAGCCGGCAGCCACGACCGACAGCCAACTCCCGATTGCCGATAGCTGATTGCCGATAGCTGATAGCCGATTGCCGATAGCTGATAGCCGATTGCCGATTGCCGCCAACAGCCACGAAAGGACCGACATCACTCATGGGCGAAATCAAGTTCGGGGTCAATCTCAACAACCGTGAGCCGCTCATCGCGCCGGATTACTCGCTGCGCGATCTGCTGGATCTGGCCGTGCACGCCGAGGAGGCCGGGTTCGATTCGGTCTGGGTGGGAGACAGCCTCTTCTCCAAGCCTCGCTACGAGCCGATCAACGTGCTCTCGGCGATCTCCCAACGGACGAGCAAGGTGAAGCTCGGCACCGCCTGCATGGTCTCGGGCACCCGCGATCCGCTCTACCTCGCGCTCGAATGGGCGACGCTGGACAACCTCTCCAACGGCAGGACCATCCTCGGCACCGGCATGGGCAACCCGGAGGAGGGCGTTCGCCGCGAGTACGCATCGCAGGGGCTCGACTTCGAGAAGCGGGCGAAGATCTTCGAGGAAGGCCTCGCCGTCCTGCGCGATCTCTGGATCGAGGGCAAGACCGACTTCAAGGGCGAGCACTACCAGTACGACAACGTCTCCTTCTACTCCGGCACGGAGATGGCGCCGCTGATGCCGGTGCAGTCGCCGCCCCCGATCTGGGTGGTGAGCAACCCGCGCCTGACCGTCGGCACCAGGGCCGAGGACAAGACGGGCCGCATCATCAGCAAGGCCGCTCGCCGCATCGCGGAGTATGGCGACGGGTGGATGACCTGCTGCCGCGCCCGCCACCCGGAGGAGTTCAAGGAGCAACTGGCCCAGATCGATGACGCCATCGCCGAGGCCGGACGCGACCGCTCCGAGTTCGTCATGTCCTATCAGGTGACCATGAACATCGCGGACACCCGCGAGCAGGCCAACGCGGACATCGGCGCGTACATCAGCCAGTACTACCCGGAACTGAGCAAGGCGATGGACCTCGGCGAGTGGGGGCCGGTGGGAACCCCGGACGACATCGCCGAATGGCTGCAGACCTTCGCCGACGCCGGGGTGGACTACTTCATCTGCCGCTTCGGCAGCATGGATCAGTTCGGGCAGGTGGAACGGCTTTCAAAGGAAGTGCTGCCCGCCTTCCAGAAATCGCGTGCGGCTATCGGGTAGCGGGTGATGGCCGGCGGCTATCAGCTATCAGCTATCAGCTATCGGGCAGCGGGTTTTGGGTATTGGCTGACGGGAAACGGCAATCGGGCGGCGAGGCCCGGCGGGAGACAGGAGCGAAACGATGGCGATGGAACTCAGCGAAGGCCTGCGGCGGGATGCCGAACTGGTCGTCGGCGTCTGCATGTCGGTCGAGAAGGACGACGTGGTGACGATCATCACCGATGACGATCACCTCACCGAGGCGGCCGCCCTCGCGCAGATCGTGGTCGAGCGCGGCGGCTTCCCGGTCATCTGCAACAACGAGCACCAGGTGAAGCGGGCGATCGCGGACATGCGCTTTCCGATGGCCCCGCCGCGCAACCTCCACAAGGCGATGGTCGCCTCCGACGAGATCATCATCATCACCAACCTCGAGTGGGCCAACCGCTTCGCCCACGTCTCGGCGGTGCGCGAGTCCTGCGACAACAACGCGAAGATCGCCTCGGTCGAGGAAGGCATCGGCAACTGGGGCCTGACGAAGGCCGACATCATCGACGCCACCGACCGCGCCAAGGCCGCCATCGAGGCGCTCAAGGGCCGCAAGTGGTGCCGCGTCACCTCGCCCTCGGGCACCGACGTGCGGGTCAGCATCGAGGGCCGCCCGGCGCTGGAAGTGACCCCGATCAAGCAGCGCGGCCAGATGATGGGCCCGGTTCCGCTGTGGGCCGAGGTCGCCTTCGCCGCGGTCGAGGACCGCACCGAAGGCACCATCGTCGTCGACGGGATCATGCTCGGCATCGGCCTGCCGGGGCAGACCCCGAACCCGATCACCTGGACGGTAGAGAAGGGCCACGTCACGAAGATCGAGGGCGGCGACGAGGCCGAGCGGTTGATGAAGGTCATCCACGGCGTCGACGGCTCCACCTGCATCGGCGAGTTCGCCTTCGGCACCAGCGAGAAGTCTCCCATCGGCTCTCCCTCGGAGAAGGGCCTGCTGGGCACCGTCCACTTCGCGCTCGGCGACAATCACAACGCCTACCCGGGCGGCCAAAACCACTCGGTCCTCCACCTCGACGGCAACTGCCTGAAGGCCTCCCTCATGATCGAGGACACCGGCCAGTACATCGTCAGGGACGGCAAGTGGGCCCTGTAACCGCGCGCCGCGAGCGGAGGACTGAGCGATGAGCGACCGGATCGCCGTCGTCACGATGGAGGAGATCGCGCCGATCCCGCTGCCGCAGGGCAGCTGGAGCCGGATGGTGCTGACCGGAGATTCCGTTCCCGGCATCGCCAGTTCGCTCGGATACTCCGTCTTCACGCCGGGAACCGTCACTGGAATGGTCTCCCACGAAGTCGAGGAGGTTGCCTACGTGCTGGCTGGGCGCGGCGAACTGCGGACGGATGGCGCTCCGGTCGCGTTCACCGCGGGGCAGGCGCTGCACATCCCGCCGCGGCTGTGGCACGCGGTGGCGAATACGGGAGACGAGGACATGATCATGCTGTTCGGCTTCCCCCATCCCGGCTATCCCCCGACGGAGCGGCGCTGACACCATGGCGATCGTGCAAACGCTCCCCGAACAGGTGGCCTGGGCGTGCCGGATGCTGGCGATGGGCGGCCACGGAGACTTCACCCTCGGCCACGCCTCCGCCCGCCTCGATGCGGACCGCCTGCTGATGAAGCCGAACCGGATCGGGCTGGAGGAAGTCCGCCCGGAGGACGTGCTGACCCTTGACATGACCGGCGAACGGCTGGCGGGGGAGGGACCGGTTCATCTCGAGGCGGTCCTCCACACCTCGGTCTACCGGGCGCGGCCGGATGTCGGCGCGGTGATCCACACCCACCCGAAGTACGCGACCGCCTTCGGCGCGACCGACGCCTCGCTCGAGATGATCAATCACGACGCGGTGCTCTTCCAGCAAGGACTCGCCTTCTTCGACCAGACCGCGGAACTGATCGTCCGCGACGATCAGGCCGCCGCCGTCACCGAGGCGCTCGGGGACCGCAACGTGCTCATCATGCGCGGCCACGGGGTATTGATCGCGGGCAAGACGCTGCAATGGGCGGTCTATACCGCGCTGACGCTGGAGCGGGTGATCGAGATCCAGTCCATCGCCCGGACCCTCGGCAACCTCGCGCCGATGACCCCGGCAATGGCCGAGCGGGTCTATCCGGACAAGTACCGCGACGAGTATCTCGACACCTACTGGCAGTTCCTGATGCGCCAGACGGCGCGCGCCGGGCTGGCCGGGGATCTCCCCTGGCCGGCAGGCGTGCGGGAGGTTTGACGCCGTGATCGGCGTGTTCGACATCGCGCGGCCCGGATCGGTGGCGGAAGCCTCCGCGCTCCTGCGGGAACACGGGCCGGACGCCGCCATCTACGCAGGCGGCACCGAGTTGCTGATCCTCCTCAAGGACCGGCTGCTGGAGCCGTCGCTGCTGGTGGACATCAAGCACATTCCCGGGCTGGACGCGATCTCGCTCGACCCCTGCGGTTGCCTGCTGCGCATCGGCGCGCTGGCGACCCACCGCGAGATCGAGCGCTCGGAGACGGTGCGGGCCGCGCTGCCGGAGCTGGCCGCGACCGAGGCGAACGTCGCCAACATCCGCGTCCGCCATGCCGGGACCATCGGGGGCAACCTCTCTTTCGCGGAACCGCACTCGGACCCGGCCACGCTGCTGATCGCCCTCGGCGCGACCATCGCGCTGGAATCGGACGCCGGCAGGCGCGAGGTTCCCGCCGAGGACTTCTTCACCGGCTTCCTCTCCACCGCCCGCGAGCCGGAGGAACTGCTGACCGAGGTGCTGGTTCCCACCGTGGAGCCGGGCACGACGGTCATCTACGAACGCTTCAAAATCCACGAACGGCCCAGCGCATCGCTCGGGCTGGTGATGGACATCGAGGGCGGCAAGATCGGCACGGCACGGCTCGTGGTCGGCTGCATCGGCGAGCGGCCGGTCCGGATGATCCGCGCCGAGGCCATGCTGGCCGGGCAGGCGCCCTCCCCGGACCTCTTCGCCACCGCCGCGGCGCTGGTCCGCGAGGAGACCGACCCGACGGTGGACGCCTTCGAATCGGGAGACTACAAGCGGCAACTCGCCGCGACGCTGACCCTCCGGGCGCTCGAGCGCGCGACGGGATCCGGCGCAACAGGGGGCGCGCGATGATCGACACCACGACGCAACGGCCGACCCGGACCATACGCGCCACCGTCAACGGCGCGCCGGTCGAACTGGTCATCGAGCCGCGCGACCTGCTGCTGCACGTCCTCCGCGACCGCCTCGGGCTCTACGGGGTCAAATCATCCTGCGACGTGCAGGTCTGCGGCGCCTGCACGGTGCTGGTGGACGGCGCGCCGGTCAGTTCCTGCACGACGCTCGCGCTCGAAATCGACGGGAAGCGCGTGGAGACCATCGAGGGCATGGCGACCGGGAACGATCTGCACCCGATCCAGCAGGCGTTCGTCGACAAGGCCGCCATCCAGTGCGGGTTCTGCACCCCCGGCATGGTGCTGACCACGAAGGCGCTGCTGACCGACATCCCGCGCCCGACCCGCGCGGAAATCGAGGCCTACCTCGGCGGCAACCTCTGCCGCTGCACCGGCTACTGGAACATCCTCGACGCGGTGGAAGACGCGGCCGAGCGCATGGCGGGGGAGGGCGCGCGATGACCCGTCACGCTCCCCCGACCGACACCACCTCCATCGGCCACGACGTTCCCCGCGTGGACGCCGTCTCCAAGGTGACCGGACAGGCCCGCTACGCGGGCGACCTGCAGGTCGCCGGGATGCTCCACGGCCGCATCTGGCGCTCGGACCGGGCGCACGCGCGGATCATCAGGATCAACCTCAACGGGGCCGACCGGATCCCCGGCGTCGTCGCCATCCTGACCGGCGACGACATCAGGGGGGTCGTCCCCAACTATGGCCACGCGCTGAAGGACCGCCCGCCGATCGCGGTGGATGTCGTCCGCTTCGTCGGTGAACCGGTCGTGGCGGTCGCCGCCGAGACGCTGACCGCCGCATCCGACGCCATCGCCCTGATCGACGTGGAGTTCGAGGACCTGCCAGCCGTCGTCACCATCGACGCGGCGTTGGCCGACGGCGCGCCCGCCCTGCACGACACCGTGCATCTCAAGGCCGGTCTCTACCACGGCCTCGGCGACCTGAATCTCGTACCGGGAAACGTCTGCTACCACCACGCCTTCGCGCGCGGAACGGTGGATGACGCGTTCGCGGAAGCGGACATCATCGTCGAGGGCGAATACACCTTCCCGGCCGTCTTCCAATATGCGATGGAACCGCACACCACCATCGCGGAGTGGATCGGCGACAGCGAACTGGTGGTCCGCTCCTCCTGCCAGCATCCCTTCCTCGTGCGCGGCGAACTGGCCGACCTGTTCGGGCTTGCCGTGAACGATGTGCGGGTGATCGTGCCCTTCCTCGGGGGCGGGTTCGGCGCGAAGTCCTACACCAAGATGGAGCCGATCACCTGCTGCCTCGCGAAAAAGGCGCGCCGCCCGGTGCGGATCGCCAACTCGGTCGACGAGTCGATGGTGACCACCCGCCGCCACGGCATGAAGGCATGGATGCGAACCGGCGCGAAAGCCGACGGCACGCTCCTCGCCCGGCAAGTCCGCGCGTGGTTCGACACCGGCGCCTATGCCGACAACGGGCCGCGCGTCGTTGCCACCGGCGCGGACGCCGCTCCCGGCCCCTACCGCTGGGAAGCGGTCAAGGTCGATGCCTGGGGCGTCTACACGAACACCTCCCCGGCGGGGTCCTACCGGGCCTTCGGCGCGACCCACCTGCAATGGGCGGGCGAGACGCAGATCGACGAGATCGGCCGCCGCTGCGGACTCGACGCCCTGCAGATGCGCGAGAAGAACCTGCTGGAGGCCGGAGAGTACGTCCGTCCGGGCGGGAAACCACTCGACGCGGACCTCAAGGGCGACATCCGGAAGGCCGCCGAAGCCCTCGACTGGGGCAGCCCGAAGGGGCCGCACGTCGGGCGCGGATTGAGCGTCGGGTTGCTGGCGGCCGGGGCGCAGCCGGTGTCCACCGCGATCGTGCGGCTCGAAGCCGATGGTTCGGCGCTGTTGCTGGTCAGCACCACGGAGGTCGGTCAGGGGACACGCACGGTCTTTTCCCAGATCGTCGCGGAAGAACTCCAGATGCCGATGGGCCGGATCAAGGTCATCGGCGCGGACACCCAGAACACCCCCTACGACCGCTCCACCGGCGCGAGCCGCAGCACGACCCTCGCCGGGATGGCCGTGCTGCGGGCGGCCCGCGAGGTTCGCGCCCAGTTGCTGGCCATCGCACGGAAGGTCACCGGCCTGCCGGATGCGGCGATCACCCTCGAGGGGGGCGCAGCGCGACATGAGGGCGAGGCGTGGGACTACCCGACCCTCATCAGGAAGCACTTCGGCATGGTCGGCGGCGAACTGATCGGCCGCGGTGAGGTGCGCCCGGAGGGGAACGACGACGGCTCCTACGCGGCCGGACCGGTCTTCTGGGAGGTGTGCCTCGGCGGGGCCGAGGTGGAGGTCGACCCCGCGACGGGCAAGGTCCACGTCCGCAAGGCCGTGAGCGTGGCCGATGTCGGAAAGGCGCTCAACCCCCGCCTCGTCGAGGCGCAGGAGATGGGCGGCGCGATGCAGGGACTCGGCAACGCTCTCTACGAGGAGATGCTCTTCGACGCGACCGGCACACTCGTCAACGGTTCCCTCTACGATTACCACGTGCCGACGATCGCGGATCTGCCCGATTCCTTCTCCTCCAACATCGTGGAGAACGGCGACGGGCCGGGGCCCTACGGGTCGAAGGGGGTCGGGGAGGGGGCACTCGCCGGGATCGCCGCGGCGGTGGCGACCGCGCTGGCCGACGCCGGCGTATACCTCGATGAACTGCCCGCCACGCCGGAGCGGGTCTGGCGGGGTTTGCACAGGAAGCAGGACTGACGGGTTCAGGATTGCGGACACGGTTTCGATGACGAAAGGAGCGAGACGATGAAGGTCTACCTGCTCGACAACGGCACGCTGATGCTCGACAAGTCGCTGGCGACGTGGAACCACAACCAGGGGATCGAGTTCCGCTTCCCGGTCTTCGCGGTCTTCATCGACCACCCGGACGGGAAGATCATGCTCGACACCGGGTTCGACAAGGATTGGGTGGAGCGCAAGCTCCCCTTCGAGAAGCCGACCCAGACCGCGGACCAGACGATCGAGGCGCAACTGGCGAAGATCGGGGTGAAGCCGGAGGAGATCGACATCGTCGTCAACTCCCACCTGCACTTCGACCACTGCTCGGCCAACAAGCTCTTCCCGCAGGCGAAGTTCATCTTCTCCCGCTCGGAGCTGCGCCACTCGTTCGTGCCCGATCCGTGGGAGAAGCTCGGCTACGACCCCGACCTCGTCAACATCCCCGGCATGAAGACCGAGCTGATCGACATCGGCGACTATGAGTACGAGATCGCCTCCGGGGTGAGCGCGATCCTCACCCCCGGCCACTCCAACGGCCACCTCTCTTTCATCGTCCGCCCCGGCGACGGCCACCAGCCGCTCGTCTTCCCGGTGGACGTGGCCTACACCCGCCACAACCTCGAGAACAAGGTGCTCATGGGTCTCCACTCCGACCCGGAGGACCTGCTGCGCTCGATGCACAAGGTCGAGAACATCGCGAAGAAGATCGGCGGCAAGATCTTCTTCTCCCACGATCCCGAGGAGTACACGACGTACAAACTCGCGCCGGAGTACTACGGGGGGTAATGGCGGGTATCGGCAATCGGCTATCGGGTACCGGGTATCGGGCATCGGCTATCGGGTACCGGCTATCGGCTATCGGCCTCTCTCCCGTCATCCCGACGCAGGAGGGATCTCGTACACCGGAACATGGCATGAACCGGCAAACGGCTTGAACGCGATGGAACGGAACGGATGAACGCTCGCTTTTCGACAACCGGCGGCATGACGGGCATCCTGCCCCGGCTCGCTCCCGAGGGGAGCGGCGGGGGAGGCGCATCGTCGCGCCCGCCCGTGGTCGAGATGCGGCACATCCGCAAGCAGTTCGGCCCGGTCGTCGCCAACGACAACGTGAATCTCACCCTGCGCGAGGGGGAGGTCCACGCCCTGCTCGGGGAGAACGGCGCGGGCAAGACCACGCTGATGAGCATCCTCTCCGGCATGTACCAGCCAGACGGCGGCGAGATTCTGCTCGACGGGCAGCCCGTCCGCATCGGCTCCCCGGCCGAGGCGCTTTCCCGCGGGATCGGCGCGGTCTACCAGCACTTCACGCTCGTGCCGAACATGTCGGTGATCGAGAACGTCGCCCTCGGCGCGGGCAGCAACGTCGTGCTGGACATGGATGCCGCCGAGCGCGACCTGCAGGCCCAGCTCGGCGAGTTCGGGCTGAACGTCTCGCCGCGGTCGAAGGTCAGCGATCTCTCCATCGGGCAGCGGCAGCGGGTCGAAATCGTCAAGGTGCTCTCTCGCGGCACGCGGGTGCTGCTTCTGGACGAGCCGACCTCGGTGCTGACCCCGGTGGAAGTCGAGGGCCTGCTCGATCTCATCCGGCAGCTGAAGGCGCGCGGGGTGGCGGTCGTCATCGTCACCCACAAACTCGACGAGGCGCTGGCCGTCTCCGACCGGGTGACCGTCCTCCGCGGCGGCCGCAAGGTCGCGGAACTCGGCCCGGACCAGATCGCGGCGGGCACGCGCGCGGACGCCAAGCGACGGGTCGTCGAGGCCATGTTCGGCGGCGGCGCGGGTGCGGGAGAGGCTGCTGTGCCGGAAGGCGGCGGACATGCCGCCGGACCGGTGCTGCTCGCCCTCCATGAGGTTCGCGCCGATGGCAACCTGGGCGCGGAGGCCGTCCGCGGCATTACCCTCGAGTTGCGGGCCGGGGAGATCTTCGGCATCGCCGGGGTGGACGGCAACGGGCAGAAGGAACTCGGCGAGGTGATCGCCGGGCAACGGCACGTCCGCTCCGGCAGCGTCTCGCTGGACGGGAAAGAGATCACCAACAGCGGGGTGGCGAAGGCTTCCGCGCTGGGCATCGGCTACGTGACCGACGAGCGGTTGCACGAAGGCTGCGTGCAGAGCGCCACCGTCGCCGACAACTCGGTCCTGAAGGCGATCCGGCGGGCGCCATTCTCCAACGGCTGGTGGCTGAACCGGAAGGCGATCGACGCTCACGCGCGCGCGCTCATCCAGCAGTTCGATGTCCGCACCCCCGGCCCGGACGTGCGGATCGGCCTGCTCTCGGGCGGGAACATCCAGAAACTGCTGATGGCCCGCGAACTGGCCGGGAACCCGCGGGTGCTGGTCTGCAACAAGCCGACCCACGGACTGGATCTCAAGACCGCCCGCTTCGTGGCCGAAACCTTGCGCCGCCACGCCGACGCGGGGAACGCCGTCCTCCTGATCTCCTCCGAACTGGACGAGATCTTCGACATCAGCGACCGGATCGGGGTCATGTACAACGGCGACCTCGCAGCCGTCTTCCCGCGCGGCGCGGCCGACGCGGAGACGATCGGCCAGATCATGCTGGCAGGCCGCGCCGGCGCGGAGGCGCGGGCATGAGCGCCACCTCCGCCACGACTGCCCGCCGCGCGCTGCTCCCCTCGGGGGCGCGGCCCTTCGTCAGTTCGCTCTTCGCCATCGTCGCGGCCTTCGTCGTCGGCGGCGTCTTCCTCGCGCTGCGGGGCAAGGATCCACTCGCGGCCTATGGGCTGCTCTTCACGCGCGGGCTGGGAACCGGCTACGGCGTTACCGAAACGCTGATTCACCTCGCGCCGCTGCTCATCATGAGCGCCGGGTTGCTGCTCGCGTTGCGGGCGGGCATCTGGAACATCGGCGTGGACGGGCAATTGCTCGTCGGGGCGCTCTTCGCCGGGGTGGCGGGTTCGGCCATCGCCGGAAGCGTGCCCGCGCCGGTCATGTGGCTGGTCGCCGCCCTCGCCGGGATGCTCGGCGGTCTGCTCTGGGCGGTCGTCCCGGCGATCCTGCGGGTGAAATACGGGCTAAACGAGATCATCACCACCCTGATGATGAACTACGTCGCCCTCAACGTGACCTCGTGGCTGGTCAAGGGCCCGGTGAAGGACCCGGACGTGGTGCCGCCGCAAACGCGCCTCATCCCGAAGGAGATGCGCCTGCCGGACATCCCGGGAACGGAGATTCACATCGGGCTGCTCGTCGGGCTCGTCGCGGTGCTGGTCGTGGCGGTCATCTTCCGCTACACCGTGCTCGGCTTCCAACTCGACGTGCTGGGGCGCAATCGCTTCGCCGCGATCCACGCCGGGCTGCCGGTCGGGAAACTGACGGCCTTCGCCCTCCTCGCGAGCGGCGCGTTCGCCGGGCTTGCCGGAGCGAACGACATCCTCGGCGTGAAGGGCCTCTTCCAGGGCAACTGGAGCCCGGCCTACGGCTTCGCCGCCTTCGCGATGGTCTATCTCGCGCGGCTCAACAGCCTCTGGATTCTCCCGTTCGCCTACTTCTTCTCCTTCCTCGCCATCGGCGGCGAGATGATGGCCCGCCCGCTGGAAATTCCCACCTACTTCACCGAAGTATTGGAAGGGCTGATGCTCGTCTTCTTCGCGGTGGCGGTCTATTTCGAGCGCAAGTTCGCCCCGGCGGACCGCTCGCCCGACGCGATGGAGGCCGAGGGGATGCCCTCCGCCGCCATCACCGCCGAGCCGATCGTCACCCCCGAACTGCCCGTTCCCACCGGAGAGCGCCGATGAACGCCGCATTCGTCACCGCCATGCTCTCCGCGGCGCTGGTCGCCGCCGTGCCGCTGCTGCTGGCCTCGCTGGGGGAGGCGACCGCGGAGAAGGCGGGTCTGCTCAACCTCGGCATCGAGGGGATGATGCTCTCCGGCTGCTTCTTCGGCTTCCTAGCCGCCTACCAGACCGGCAGTTCCACCATCGGCGTGCTGGCCGGCGTGCTGGCCGGGTTGCTGCTGGGGCTGCTCTTCGGCTTCCTCTCCATCTCGCTGCAGGTGGACCAGACGCTGGTCGGCATCGCCATCACCATCCTCGGCGCGGGCGTGACGGCCTTCCTCTACCGCGACATCTTCGGGCGGCAGAACCCCTCGGCGGGGGTGGACGCACACCTCGTGAACATCCCGCTCGTCGAGTCGATCCCGGTGATCGGCCCGGCCATCTCGGGCAAGCCGCTCCTGTTCTACATCGCGTGGCTGCTGGTTCCCGCCTTCGCCTTCATGCTGAACCGGACCCGATTCGGCCTCAACGTCCGCGCCGTTGGCGAGTACCCCTTCGCGGCGGACGCCGCCGGAGTGAGCGTCTACCGCACCCGCTACGCCGCGATCATGATCGGCGGCGCGATGGCGGGGCTGGCGGGGGCGTTCCTCGCCGTGATCGACCTGCAACTCTTCCAGGTGGGGATGACCGTCGGTCTCGGGTTCATCGGACTGGCCATCGCGATGGTCGGCGGGTGGAACCCGTGGCGCATCGCCATCACCGCCATCATGTTCGGCCTGCTGCGTTCGCTCGGCAACGGGCTGCAGATTCTCGGGGTCGACGTCCGCACCGAATTCATCACCATGCTGCCCTACATCGGCATCATGGTCGCCCTGGTCCTGCTGGCCGGACGCACCGCGCTCCCCTCTGCGCTGGGCGTGCCATATGCGCGGGGACGCCGCTAGGCGAGACCCCGGAAAGGAGGGCGCTGACATTTCGCGTTCACTGAACGACGGTCCGGCCGCGTGGCCGGGACCGAACAGTCGAGGTCGAGGAGGACGAGACATGGTTCACCGCAGGAAGTTCGTTATGGCCCTTTCGGCGCTGGTCGCGGCGCCGCAGGCGCTCGCGCTGCGCGAGGCCTTCGCGCAGGACGCCACCCCGGCGGCGGTCGAGATCAAGCAGATCGCGGTCGTCACCCCGGGCGCGAAGACCAACCAGGGCTGGGATCAGCAGGCCGCCGACGCGATCGTCGCGGTTGGCGAGAAGAACGGGATCGAGGCCGTGGTCGCCGAGAACGGCGGCTACGAGGACATCACGCCGCTGCTCAAGGACCTGCAGGCAGGAGGCGCGAACCTCATCATCTGCCACGCCTCGGGTTACCAGACGGTGTGCCCGGAGTTTGCCGCCGAGTCCGGCGTTCCGGTCGCGGTGATCGAGAACAAGGCCGCCATCGCGCCGGGTCTGGTCTCCAACATCGAAACCTACGCGCAGGAAGTCGCCTACCTCGCGGGCGTCCTCGCCGCGAAGGCCACCACGACCGGCACCGTCGGCGTGGTCGTCTCCGGCGAGCCGCCAACCTGGAATTTCATGACCGTCGGCTTCGCCGAGGGCGTGAAGGCGACCAACCCGGACGCGAAGGTTCTCTACTCGGTGATCGGCGAGGCCGCCTACGATGACGCCGCCGGCGCGAAGCGGGTGACCGAGCAGGAAATCGCCGCCAACGCCGACATCATCTTCGGCATGGGCGACGGCGCGTCCTTCGGCATGCTGCAGGCGATCGAGGAGCACAACGCGAAGGAGGGGGCCAACAAGGTCTGGTTCATCGACGTGATCGGCGACAAGCGCGCCGAGCATGGCGACGTACTCCTCTCCTCGGTGATCTTCGACTACACCGGCACCTACCAGCAGATGGTCGACGACCTCAAGGCCGGCAAGTTCGGCGGCGAGTACGTCATGGACGTCAAGAACGGCGGCGTCCGCCTGCTCGAACTGCCCGAGGGCATCGCGCAGGAGATCAAGGACGCGGTCGCCGCGGCCGAGAAAGAC
>CAIPGK010000378.1 GCA_903864575.1 uncultured Chloroflexota bacterium | reverse complement strand
CGGAGGCGCAGGAAAGGCTCACCGTGGTCGATCAGGCCGAGATCGCGGATGACCGTGGTAAAGAATCGCGCGTAGAGCAGGTGCAGGATGGCGTGCTCGATGCCTCCGCAGTAGAGGTCCACCGGGGCCCACTGGCGGACTTTTTCGACGTCGAACGGGCCGTCCGCGAAGGTCGGGGAGGTGTAGCGGAACCAGTACCACGAGGAGTCCACGAAGGTGTCCATGGTGTCGGTTTCGCGCCGGGCCGGGCCGCCGCACTTCGGGCAGACCGCGTGCAGGAAGGCCTCGTGGCTGACCAGCGGCGACTGTCCGGAGGGGGTGAAGTCGGCGTCGAGCGGCAACTGGACGGGGAGTTGGTCATCCGGCACCGGCTGCATGCCGCAGGCGTCGCAGTAGACGACCGGGATCGGGGTTCCCCAGTAGCGCTGGCGGGAGATGAGCCAGTCGCGCAGGCGGTACTGGACCTCAGCCGTGCCACGGCCGGTCTCCTCGATCCACCGGATGATCTCCGGCACGGATTCCGGCACGGCCCTGCCGGTGAAGGGGCCGGAGTTGACCAGCACGCCATCGCCCGCGTAGGCCTCGGTCATGGTCGCCGGGTCGAGCGCAGGCTCGCCCTCGGGTTGGACGACGACGACGATGGGCAGATCGAAGGCGCGGGCGAAATCGAAGTCGCGCTGGTCGCCCGAGGGGACGGCCATGATTGCGCCGGTGCCGTAGCCCATGAGGACGTAGTCGGCGATCCAGACGGGGATCCGCTCGTCGGTCACCGGGTTGATCGCGTAGCCGCCGGTGAAGACGCCCGTCTTGGGCTTGGTCTCATCGGTGGTCTGCCGTTCGATCTCGGACTGGCGGCGGGCCTGGTCGATGTAGGCCTCGACCTCGGCGCGGCGGTCGTCGGTGGTGATCTTCTGCACCAGCGGATGCTCGGGGGCGAGCACCATGAAGGTGGCGCCCCAGACGGTGTCCGGGCGGGTGGTGAAGACCTCGAGGCCGTCGCCGGTCTCCAACTGGAACGTCAGGCGCGCGCCCTCGGAGCGGCCGATCCAGTTCCGCTGCATGGTCTTGACGCGCTCGGGCCAGTCGAGCGCCTCGGCCTCGTGCAACAGCTCCTCGGCGTAGTCGGTGATGCGGAAGTACCACTGCTCGAGATCGCGCTTGGCGACCTCGCTGCCGCACCGCTCGCAGATGTTGCCGTCGATGACCTGCTCGTTGGCGAGGACGGTCTGGTCCTTCGGGCACCACCAGACCGACCCCTTGGCCTTGTAGGCGAGGCCCTTCTCGAGCATCCGGAGAAAGAGCCACTGGTTCCAGTGGTAGTACTCGGGGGTGCAGGTGGCGATCTCGCGCGACCAGTCGATCATCGCGCCCATCTGGCGGTACTGCTCCTCCATCGCCGCGATGTTGTCGAAGGTCCAGGCGGCGGGGTGGATGTTGTTGCGGATGGCGGCGTTCTCGGCCGGCAGGCCGAACGCGTCGAAGCCCATCGGGAAGAGCACGTTCCAGCCGCGCATCCGCTGCAGGCGGGCGTAGGCGTCGGGGATGGAGAAAGCGTACCAGTGGCCGACGTGGAGGATGCCGGAGGGATAGGGGTACATCGTCAGCGAGTACCACTTCTCGCCGGG
>CAIPGK010000377.1 GCA_903864575.1 uncultured Chloroflexota bacterium | reverse complement strand
GGCGGCGCGGGCGGCGACTCCCTCGCTGGCGATGCCGGGGACGATCTCCTCGCCGGCGATGCTGGCGACGACGTGGCCAGCGGCGGCGACGACCGCGACAGCATCTCCGGCGGCGACGGCAATGACACCCTCTCCGGCGGCCTCGGCAGTGACTCGCTCTCCGGCGGCGCCGACGCGGACGCGCTCGCTGGTGATGCCGGCGACGATCTCCTTTCCGGTGACGCCGGCGACGACACCGCCACCGGTGGGAGCGACCGCGACAGCATCTCCGGCGGCGACGGAAACGACGACCTGTCCGGCGGCGACGGCGATGACGACCTCTCGGGCCACAGCGGCAATGACGTCCTGTCCGGCGAGGCGGGCGACGACGGCCTCTCCGGTGACGCGGGCGACGACCGGCTCAATGGCGGCCCCGGAACGGATACCTTCGACGGTGGCGAAGGCGTCAACGCCTGCAGCGATCCCTCCGCCCTCAGTGTTGGCGAGGGTTGCGTGCTCGCTCCCGCTGGCGTGGCGGAGTTCCCGGCAACCGCCGCGGCGGGCGACACCGTGACCATCCGCTTCTCGACGACTGGCGACGAGCCCGACTTCGTGGTCCTCTGGTTGCACAACGGCGACCGGTTCCTGAGCAGTTGCGCTGGCCAGCAAATGACCCCGGTCGCTCCGCCAACCACCGGCGGTTTCGCGTGGGAGTTCTCCTGCCCCCTTCCGTCTCCCGCGCCGGACCGGGTCTACAGCGTCATGATCAGCACGATCTGGGAGTTTGGCCTCTTCCGGTACCAGGAGTATGGTCAGATCGCCGTCTCCGGCACCAGCCAGGACAGCAACGCTCCCGTTCTCTCCCCCGCTGGCGCATCGGTGGATGGCCGCACGGTCACGATGCGTGTCGACGCGTCGGATGCCTCCGGGCTCGCCTTCTTCTGGATGATGGTGCGGTACCCGGCCGAGCAGGTCTACGAACCGTGGCCCGACTGCCAGCAGTTCGTCGAGCAGCCCGAGTCCGGGCCGATCAGCATCACCTGCCCCATCCCCGACGGCGCGGGCCCCGGCGACTACTCGGTGCTGGTCTGGGCTGGCGATCCGCTCGACAACCGCGTCACCGAGTTCTGGACGCTGCGGCTGGACGCGGCGGGCAACGCCGAGCTCATTCGCTGATCCGCCGGCGATCCGCCCTCAACCCCAACCCCTGCTCCCGCCGATTCCGGTCGCTCGGTCGGCACGGGAAAGCCCTCCTCCCATCGCAATGGGAGAAGGGCTCGGGATGAGGGCACCGGGGTTTCGGGGCTAGTCCGCCGCCGCGCCCACCGGGCCGGCCACCGCCACCAGCGCCTCCCGCAGCGTCGCCACCGCGTGATCGAGCGCGTCCTCGGAGATCACCAGCGGCGGCTGGAACCGGATCACGTTCCCCGCCTGCCCGCCGACGCCCACCAGCACCCCATGCTCGCGGCAGAACTTGCGGATCGCCGCCGCTTCGGTATTCGCCGGTTCCTTCGTCCAGCGGTCGCGCACCAGCTCGACGCCGAGCATCAGCCCCAGCCCGCGCACTTCGCCGATGATCGGGAACTCCTCCTGCAGCGCCTTCAGGTGTTCAAGCGTCCGCGCCCCCTTGCGCCGCGACTGCCCCGGCAGGTCCTCGTCCAGCATCACCGCGAGGTTCGCCACGCCCGCCGCGCAGGAGACCGGATTCCCGCCGAAGGTGCTCAGGTGCTCGCCCGGCTTCAGGCAATCCGCGATCTCCGGCGTCGCGATGGTCGCGCTCAGCGGGAACCCGTCCGCGATGCCCTTCGCCGCCACCATGATGTCGGGATTCACCCCGAACTGCTCGATCGCGAACAGGCTCCCGCAGCGGCCATAGCCCGACTGCACCTCATCGCAGATGAACAGGATGCCGTGCCGGTCCAGGATGTCCTTCACCCGCTCGAAGTAGCTCGCGGGCGGGATGATGATGCCGCCCTCTCCCCAGACCGTCTCCGAGACGAACGCCGCCACATCCCCGGCGGTCTGGAACTGGATCGCCCACTCGATCGCCTCCGCGCACCGCTCGGCGACTTCCTCCGGGTCCTCGGTGCGGAACGGATTGCGGTACGTGTATGGAACCGGCGCGAAGGCGATCCCCGGCAGGTACGGCCCGCCCCGCGTCTTCCGCGCCTTGTTCCCGGTGATGCTCAGGGTCGCGTTCGTGCGCCCGTGGAAGCTGTGGGTGAGGGTGATGAACTCGTGGCGCCCCGTGTACGCCTTCGCGAGCCGCATCGCCGTCTCGATGCCCTCCGCGCCCGAGTTGCCGAAGAAGGTCTTTTGCAGCCTGCCCGGCGACACCTCGGCCAGCTTCTCCGCCATCTCCGCCACGACCGGCACGTGATAGATGTACGTACCTCCGTGAACGACCTTGTCCAGCTGCTCCTTCACCGCCGCGATCACGCGGGGGTGCCGGTGCCCGGCGTTGTTCACCGCAATCCCGGCGAAGCAGTCGACGTACTCCCGCCCGTCCTGATCCCAGATCGTCGCGCCCTCGGCCTTCGCGATGGCCACCGGCTCGATCGCCGCGACGAAACTGGTGTTCACGTACTCCTTGTAGCGCTGGATGGTCAGATCGTGCGCCGCGGCGTCGGCCGCGTGGTGTCCATTGCTTGCCATCTCGTCCCTCGGTGCTGATGCGAATGCCGCTTGCCGATGCCCGATGTTGCCGCGATTGTACCGGGAACGACCATTCGCGCATCACCCGCGGGCGACATCCCGGCCCACTCCCGGCCATCTCCGGCAACCGCTACCCCTCGAGGCGGGCCACCCGTGCGGCCAGCGCGTCGTTCTCCGCCGCGAGCGTCTCGTTGCGCGCCGCGAGCTCCTGCACCGCCCCGATCAGCACCGGCACCAGCTTGACGTAATCCAGCGCGTACTCCTGTCCATCGCCGCCGTGCACCACCGACGGAACCACCGGCTCCACCTCCTGCGCGATCAGCCCGTACTCGCGCTGGGTCCCGAAGCGCGCGACATCCTTCCATTCGTAGGTGACAGGACGCAGCGCGCCGACGGTCAGCAGGGCGTCGCTCACCGGCTCGATCGCCGTTTTCAGCGTGCCGTCGGACGGCGCGACCACGGTGTTCGCCTTGATCTTGCCGTCCACCTCCAGCCGCTCGGTCGGCGCCTTGACCCCGATCCCGATCTTTCCGGTGCTGATCGTCGTGCCGGTTCCGTCCACGTCGGCGCCATAGATCAGGTTGCCGATGCTCAGCTGGTAGCTGGCGGTCCCGTCAGGAACATCGGTATGGAACCCGATGGCGATGTTCTGGCTGCCCGTGGTGTTTCCGTACAGCGCAAGGGGACCGCACGCGGTGTTCTTGGCGCCCGTGGTGTTCTGGTTGAGCCCGAACGTGCCGCAGGCGGTGTTGTAGTCGCCAGTGGTGTTGTGGGCGAGCGCCAGGTAGCCTGCCGCGGTGTTGAACGTGCCCGTCGTGTTGCTGAGAAGCGCGCAAGACCCGGACGC
>CAIPGK010000376.1 GCA_903864575.1 uncultured Chloroflexota bacterium | reverse complement strand
CGTCCAGCGAGGCTCCCGCCAGCGAAGCCCGGGTAAAGATCGCGTGGTCCGCTTCCACTCTGGTGAACCGGACGCCGTCCGCACTGACGTCCTGCAGGTTCGCCCGCTGGAGGTTCGCGCTCTGGAGGTTGACGTCCCGGAGAACGGCTCCGGTCAGGTTGGCGTCGGCGAGGCGCGCGCGCGATGCGTTGACTTTATACAGCGCGGTCCCGACAAGATTCGCGTTGCTCAGGTCGGCGTTGACGATGGAGAGGTATGAGAGCGACGAGTCGCTGAGATCCACGCCCGCGAGGTTTGCCGCATTGAGCGATGCATCGCTGAAGTCTGCCTCCCTGATGGGGAGCCCGTGGAGATCGGCGTAGTTCATCGAGGCCCCGGTGAAGAGGGCGTCGCGCAGGTCCGCTCCCTCAAGGTCTGCACTGTCGAGCCGAGCGTAGTTGAAATGGGCGTCCCGGAGGATCGCATCCTCGAGCGACACCCGGTCCATCGTGGCGTAGTAGAACCGCGCACCGCTCATATCTGCGCCGGAAAGGTCCATGCCCCGGAAATATCCGCCGATGAAGTCGCATCCGCTCAGATCGGCGCCCGGCTCGATAGCCCGTCCCGAGCAGTCGCGATCCTCGATCCGGGCGGAGGCGGCAGGCTGGCCAGAACGCTGCGTCGCCTGGTCGTACCAGGCGCTGTCGGCCTTGCGCCCCGCGTCACCGCCGCCCGCGTTCGCGACGGTCAGCGTGACGGCCACCGTCCAGGAATCAGCTGCCTGCACCTCGGCCATCTCGCCGGACGTCAGCGGCAGCAGGAATGTCTTGCGTCCGGACGTTCCCGGCTTGTTCCGCTCGCGATTGCTGACGATCACCGACGTGTCCGCGCCAGTCGTGGCCAGGACGCCGATGTGGACCGCATGCCGCCCATCCTGCCGGAGCACGTCGCGGTCGAACGTGACCGAGATGGAGATGGCGCTCCTTGCCGGGTTCAGGTTGACGGACCCGATTTGCACAACCGGGACTTCTCCGGCCACCGGAGACGCTCCGGACACCGGGATGCTCCCGAGACTGGTGAGCAACAGCGACACCGTTATCAGCGCCGCGCGAACCATTGACATCATGGTGGAACGCCCTTCGTGGAGACTGGCTGCGATGGGGGATCAGCCCCGGATAGCCGACCCCGGCGCCGCAACACGAGCGTCGCCGCCCAGCGTACGGGTCAGCGGCCAATCTGTCACTCGCCAACTTTTCGGTAGTTTTCGGCAAAACCCGGCAGGATCGCCGCGAAATGACCGCTCCCCGGCGCTTCGGACCGCTCTCTCGCCATGCGTGGGGGCAAGCGGACAAGCCGCCCCGGCTGCCGGTACTCGCCCGGGGCTGCGTACCGGCTCTCCGAGCTGTTCATTCCAGCTTCATCTGCCGCTCAACTCCATGCGCCATGCTGGAGTCAGCATCGCGAATCCCGCAAGGAGCGAACCCATGCTCATTCCCCAAGGCGACCAACAGGCGCTGCTCAGAAAACCGGCGCTCTTTCGGCTCGCCAATCTCTCCGCTGCGCGGCTGGGCAAGGTCGCGCGAAGGAACCGGGTTCCACTCTCGCTGGCAGTGGTCTATACCACGCTGGTGGTTGTCCTGACCTGGCTGCTGTTCGGCCCCGATGGCAAATTCACGCCCGTCTGGCACTTTACCGGGCTGCTGGCCTACGGAAACGCGTTCCTGCAGGGGCCATACGGACCGCTAAGCGCGAAAATCCTGATGGTGATCGTGCTTGCTGGCCCTGCCATGCTCGGGGCAGTCACGCGGTCGCTGAACATGACGTGGATCGGGCCCGCGTCGATGCTTCTGGCCGATCTCGTATTGCAGAGCGCAGGCTGGCTGGTGGCAGGCAACGAGGTGCTGCTGTTCTCCATCGAGGGAGCGTGGTTTTTCCTCGCCGTGCTCGTGATGCCGTCCTTCCTCGCCGGCGCGTTCGGCGCACTTGCCGGGATGGGGATCGTGGGGTTGTGGCGCAAACTTGGCGGCGGGTGAGTCGCCCGGAGTGCCGCCATGCCGCCACGGTTCACGGTTCCCAGCTCACGGATACAGGCAAACGAATCCGCCAGAAACAGGGCGGCCAGAACGGAACCTCAGCATGACCGCGCACCAATCAGCGTCCGACCTGAACCGGGTTGAGAACCCGGAGCCGAACCCGCAAACCACGCAGAAGCCACCGATTCCACCGCTTGGACCGCGCAAGGGCGTTTCGCGACATGCGTGGCTCCTCGCGGCCACCGGAGTCGCATACGCGCTCCTGGTCGCAGTGGTGACCTGGCGGCTGTTCGGTCCGCGGGGCCTCTTCGAGCCGCCCTTCGGGTTCGACGGCCTCGCGGAGTACCTGAACGAGGTGATCGGCGAAGGCGCTCACGCAGGCCCAGCCGGGACCGTCTCGATGTGGCTGATACTCCTGACTCCCGCCATCGTCGCCGCGGCTATGCGGTCGTGGCACTGGGTCTGGATCACGCCGGTGGCCATCGTGGCAGCCGATGCCGGGCTCATGATCGCCGCACGGATGGCGGGACTCCGTGGCGCGTTTGTCGACCTCTCGGGAGTTATCTTCGTGGACCTCCTGCTCTATGCCCTGCCGGCGGCCGTCGCGGCTGCGCTCGGCGTGCTGGTCGGGAAGGGCATCGCACGGTTCCTGCGTTACGTGCGGTCGAATGGGACGGGTGCGCCGGCGGCGCAACGATGATGGCGGACCGCGGCTGACCGGGCGCGGATTGTAACCGCACGGATACCGCATCACCCTTGTGATCGTTAGCCTGGCGTACTATCATCCTCGCTATCGACCATGTCATGGTCGACATGGTCGACCAGCGAGGAGCGACTGATGGACGCCCGCATTCCGGCAACCGCAGATCGGGAGATCGACCTGGCCGAGCGACTGCTGCGAGTGATGCCCCGATTCCAGCAGTGGGCCGCCGCCACGCTGCGGGCCAGCCGCGCCGAGGGCGACCCGAGTTTCCGGCAACTGGCCATGCTCTACCTGATCCAGTCCGGCACGGCCTCCCCGGCGATGCTGGCCGACCAGTTGGGCATCTCCCGCGCGGTCGTGACCGGCCTGCTCGACCGGATGGAGGAGCGGGGGTTGGTTCGCCGCGAACCCGACCCCAGCGACCGCCGCAGACTTCGCATCGCGATCACCCCGGCCGGGGTGGACGCCGGGCGACGGCTCGGGCGGGAAGTGGCCGGGGTGCTCGCGATGCAACTGGCGCGGGAGGCCCCGGCCGATCTGGACGCGCTCGCCGCCGCGCTGCCCATGCTGGAGCGCACGGTCGACGCCCTCCGCGAGCGCACGCCCATCCCACCGTCATCCTCCGGCGAGGGCGACCCATGGGAGGAGCCCGCCGCGCCGCCCGGCCGCCCAACCGATCCGCGTGCCGACCACTGAGCCCCGGGAGCAGGCATCGGCATCCAGCATCTGGATTCGGCGCGGCAATGGCCTCGCGCGTGATCTCCGCAACTCGCGATTTCCGTTTAATGGAAGAAAGGACCGACGAATGACCTCTCCGACCACGACCCAGCAGGCCGAAACGACCCCACTCGACCTGCGAGACCCCAGCTTCCGGGACCGCGCCTACGGCATCTATGACGACCTCCGCGCGGGCTGCCCGATGAGCAAGGTCCGCTTCGTCACCCGCGATGACGACGGCGGCGCACTTCCCGGCGACGATCGCCGCCGCGAAATGCTGGAGGGCGATTGCTGGCTCGTCACCCACTTCGACGAAGGGGTGGAGGCGATGCTGGACGACCGCTTCACGGTCAACCCGGCGCGGCTGCTGCCGCCAGAGCAACTCGCGGCAATGCAGGCGCAGGCTGCCACCGCGGACAATGAACTCGGCCGCGCGCTCGGGCGCAATCTGCTCAACCTCGACCCTCCCGACCACACCCGCCTGCGCCGTCTCGTGCAGCCGAGCTTCACTGGCCGCAACATCGCCGCGATGGACGACCGCGTCCGTCGCATCGCCGCCGATCTGCTGGACGCCGCCGAACGCGAGGCCGCCGAACGCGGCGAATCGGCGCCGTACCGGATGATGGATCTGGTCCGCTCCTTTGCCTATCCGCTGCCGGTCACGGTCATTTCCGACATGGTCGGCATCCCGGCCGAGGACCGCGGGAAGGCCCGCACCTGGACCGAGAACCTGTTGAAGATCGACCGCGCCGACCCCGAGCAGGCGGCGGACATCCAGCAGCGGCTGCTCGAGTTCGTGGACTACCTCAAGGATCTGTTCGAGAAGCGCCGCCGCGAACCGCAGGACGACCTGATCAGCCGCCTCGTCCGCGCCGAGGAAGATGGCGACACCCTCTCACCGGACGAACTGCTTTCGATGGTCTTCATCGTCTACGTGGCCGGGTTCGTCACCACGGTCAACCTGATCGGCAACGTGACGGTCGGCCTGCTCTCCCACACGGACGCGCTGGCGGCATTTCGGGCCGATCCGTCGCTGGCTCGCAACGCGGTGGAGGAGACCCTGCGCTTCTGGGGCCCCGCCGAGTCGACGCTGCCCCGCACGGCGATGGAGGATGTGGAGATCGGCGGCGTGGTCATCCGGGCCGGGGAGCGGATCCGCGCCGGTCTGGCGGCGATGGACCGCGACCCGGAGAAGTTCGCCAACCCGAACGTCTACGACATCACCCGCGCGGACGCGAACCGCCACGTCGCCTTCGGCAAGGGCGTCCACGTCTGCCTTGGCGCGCCGCTGGCGCGGCTGGAGGGCGAGATCGCGGTGGAGACCCTCTTCGGCCGCTACCCGGAACTGCGGCTGGCCGTCCCACGCGAGGAGATTCGCTGGAGCCAGGACCTGCTTCGCGGCTTCGAGCGCATCCCGCTGCTGTTCTGATCTCCTGACCGCGTGACGCCGGGGGGGCG
>CAIPGK010000375.1 GCA_903864575.1 uncultured Chloroflexota bacterium | reverse complement strand
TCCTATTCCCTGCATGGACGCTTGCCAGTCGTCGCCGGCCTCGCCCACATGACGGGAGTATAGGCGGGTACGACCCGTGGTCCGGAGTTGGCGGCGCCCCGCTCCGGAGTTCCGGGGGGGGGCGCCGCCACAGGATGCGGGTGAATCGGCCCGATCGTCAGTCGACGGCCGCGCCGATCAGTGGCATGCCGTGGACCTTCCGGCCCTCGTTGCCCTCGAAGTCGTGGGAACTCTTGAAGAGTTCGTTGTGGCCCTCCCAGGCGTGGCTGTGGGCCTTCTCCCGGATGCGGCGCATCTCGGCCTCGGGGAGCGGCGTGAAGCCCTGCCCGATGGCGATGTCCTGGGCCAGCACCTCCCAGGAGTCGATGCCGACGCAGAGCGAGGAGATCGGCAGGGAGAGGCTGTAGGAGATCGCTTCCTGCGCGGTCACTTCGGATTCGGTTACCACCTTGCCGGCGGCGAGGCTCTTCATGCCGATCACGCCGATGCCGCGGGCATTGGCCATCGGGAGGATTTCCTGCTGGAAGCTGTTGTAATGCCAGTCGAAAACGGAGACCGGGAACTGCATCGTATCCCAGGGGAAATCCGGCGCGAGTTCGAGCATCCGGCGGAAGATGGCCGGACTTTTGTGGCCGGTGAATCCAATGTACCGGACTTTGCCCTGCTCCTTCGCCTTGAGCATCGCCTCGGCCGCGCCGCCGGGGGCGAAGATGCGGTCCGGGTCGTCGCGCCAGACGACCTCGTGGATCTGCCAGAGGTCGAGGTGATCGGTCTGGAGGGCGGTCAGGCTCTCCTCCAATCTGACCATCGAGGTGGTGGCGAGGCGGTCGTGGGCGCAGTTCTTGGTCATCAGGAAGACCTTGTCACGGTAGCCGTCCTGCGCCAGCGCCATGCCCATGCGAATCTCGGATTCGAGGTCGTTGTACTCCCAGGCGTTGTCCATGAAGGTGATCCCGGCGTCGATGGCCGCGTGGATCATCCTGATCCCCTCCGACCGCTCGGGGACCCCAATGTGGTAGCCGCCGAGCGAAAGGATGGAAACGTCCTCGCCGGTGTTGCCGAGAGGTCGTGTGGGAATGGGCGCGGTCATGCTCGCTCCTTGATAGTCGTCAGCTGATGGCGAACGGGAGGTGGTCGCCAGCGACGGCGGGCCACGGTACGCTGCCGTCAGCATCGCACGAAGCGGGCAAACGGGAAACATCACGACGTGACGAGGACGGGAGACGCACATGTTCGAGGGAGCGCGGATGGACCGGGAGCGGGTGTCGTCCGGAGGGAAGTTCGAGGATGCCGCGGGCTACTGTCGGGCGATCCGGGCCGGAGACATGATCCACGTCTCAGGCACCGCCGCGTTTCGCGATGGCAAGGTCGTCCACCCCTACGAGCCCGGTCCCCAGACGCGGGTGATCCTCGAGATCATCGCGGAGGCCCTTGCGCGCTTCGGGGCCAGCCTCGACGACGCGGTGCGGTATCGCGTCTACGTGAATGACATCTCCCGCTGGGCGGAGGTCGTGCCGGAACTCGGGCGCGCCTTCGGGGTGTCGCGGCCCGCCGGCACGATGGTCGGGATTTCGGGCATCATCGATCCCGCTGCCGTGGTCGAGATCGAGGTGGACGCCTGGGTTGGCGACCGCCGGGGAGCCTGAGCCGTGCCCTACGCGAACGTGAACGACATTCGCCTTTATTTCGAGGAAGCAGGAGAGGGAACCCCGCTCATCCTCATGCATGGGGCGTCGTCCAGCATCGACGATCCGGTCTTTTCGTGGCTCGATCTGGTTCCCCTGTTCAGCGAGCGCTACCGCGCGATCCAGGTGGAGCATCGCGGCCACGGGCGCACCGACAACCCGGCCCGGCGGCTCGATTACCACATGATCGCCGCCGACATCTGCGCCCTGATCGAGCAGCTGGGCGCGGGCCCGGCCCACATCGCCGGGGTCAGCGACGGCGGCATCGCCGCCCTGACCATCGGCATGACCCGGCCCGATCTGGCGCGGTCACTGGTGGCGGTCGGGCCGAATTACTACAACGACGACCTGGTTCGGGAGGCCAACCAGTTCGCGGACATTTCGACGATGTCGGACCGGGGGGCATCGGCAATGGCCGCCCGGCACGACCGCGGCGGCAAGCCCGAGGGCTGGTGGAAGGAGTTGTTCGCGCATCTCGCCGAGAACCTTGCGGTCAACCCGGACTACACCACCGAGGATCTCGCCCGCATCCCCAACCCGGTGCTGCTGATCGCGGGGGAGGACGATCTCTGGGGCAATCTCGGGCAGATGACCGACATGCGCCGCGCGATCCCGCACGCCGAATTGCTGATCGTCAACCATGCGCCCCACGAGGTGCAGCACACACACCCCTGGATCGTCGGGCCGCAGGTGATGGATTTCCTGGCGCGCTACCCGTGACCGCGGCCGGTCCCCGCCTGCACCGGGTCCGTCTTTCCCACGTCGATCTGGACCCGCGCTGGGGGGTGTCCCGCGAGCCGTTGACGCCCACCGAGGCGCGGGGTCCCGGGTTTGCGGCCCGGTTCGATGCGACCACGCTCTTCTACGATCTGTATCGCAGCGTGGACGGCGGCAAGGTCATCGCGCTCGGGCCGCCGCTGCGCTCCATCGACGCCTCTTGCCTGCGGTTCAGCCTCGTCGAGGACGGTCCTCCGCTGGCGTGGCGGGCGTCGCCGGAGATCACGAATCCGACGCCCCTGACTCCGAGTCGGCTCGAGATCGCGGCGCTGCCCGGCGTCGACGTGCTGTGGGTCGCGATTGGGTCGCAGCGGTGGCGGGTCCCCGTTCAGCCGAATCTGTCGGATGCGTTTGCCGTGCGAACCGCGTTGCTGACCACCTCGGGCGACAACCCCTTGCTCTGGATCGAGGACTGGGCGAGGTATCACGCGGCCATCTGCGGGGTGGACGCGATCGTGCTCTATGGCAACGCATCGACCCTTGCCGACGCGGCCGACATCGCGGAGCGCCTAGCCGCCATTCCGGGACTGCGGGACATTGCGGTGATCGACCAGCCAGCACGTTTCGGGGTGCGCAAGCAGGACATGCGCGACCCGTCTGCGGGGCAGACGGACTGTCTGCTGCAAACCGCCATGCTTCGCCATGGACTTGACCGTCTGCTTGGCCGGGCGGCAGCGGCGCTCAATCTCGACATCGACGAGGTGCTGGTGCTGGAGGATGGGGTGACGATCCCGTGGCTGCTCGACCGCCCGGAGCCGATGGTCGACCTGAGCCGAGCCAACGTCAACGCACCGGTTGATCTGCCTGCCCCTGCTCTGCCCCGGCATCGTCACGCAACGCACCGCTTCGAACCCTTCCCGGATACCGCCATCGCGAAGAAATGGCTGCTGCGTCCGCCCACATTGCCCGACGAGTACGTGGTCGGCATTCATGGATCGAGGTTGGTTCCCGCGTGGCAGTTCCCCCCGGAACGCGGGTTCGTTGCGCATTTTTGGGAACTGACCACCAGTCTCGGCGATCCCCGTCGCTTCGCCGCGCCAGTGGACCTCGCCGCCCCGTGCGCGTTGTTGACCCGGCGGTTGGCCGAGGCGTTCCCGGATGCGCAGACCAATTGACCGCGCGGCGCGGATCGGGCGAACCGGGACCGGCGGGTGGCGCATCGGCCGGTTGGTGACACGCGATCTGCTACCCTGACTCGCGAGAATTGCAGATCAGCGGAGGGTGCGGGTGGCGTCTGACGAGCGCATCAACCTCTCGAAGGAGCAGCGGGAGGTCGTCCAGCATCCGGTGGACGGCGGGAACCTGCTGGTGCTCGCCGCGCCGGGGAGCGGCAAGACGCGGGTCATCGTCGAGCGCATCAGGTGGCTGATCCAGGAGCAGCAGGTCCCGGCCGAGAGCATCCTCGCCATGACCTTCACCCGCCGCGCGGCGGGGGAGTTGTCCGCACGTCTCGATACGGCGCGGGGCGAGGTGTGGGCCGGGACATTCCACGCCATCTGCGCCGACCTGCTCGAGGCGTATGGCGATCGCGCCGGCGTGCCGCTGCCGCTCAGGATCGCCGATGACGACCGGCAACGCGCGCTGCTAGCGCGGGCGGCATCCTCGGCGGGGTTCGTGCTCAAAGGAGATGGGGAGCAGTACGGCAGGACGGTGTACCAGATGCAGCGCACGGTCAGCGCCCACCGCATGGCGCGCCGAGGGCCCGAATCGCCCCCGCTCGATCCTGTCATCGCGGAAATTGCCCGATGGTACGAGCATTGGCTCCGTGACGCGGGGATGCTCGATTTCGACGATCTGATACTGCTGGCGACGCAGGCGCTGGTTCGCGGCATGGACCAGCGCCCGGAGCGGTTGCGGCAGGTCCGGTACCTGTTCGTCGATGAGTTTCACGATGTGAACCCGGCGCAGGATTTCCTCATTCGCACGCTGGCGCCCCCGGGCGGCGAGACGGACGTCGCTGTGGTCGCCGACCGCGATCAGGCCATTTTCGGCTTTCTCAACGCCCGCCTCGCCGCGCTGGACGAGTTCGAGCGCGACTACAACCCCGCCTGTCGGGAACTGACCGTCAACTACCGCTCCACCGCGAGCATCGTCGCCGCCGCGCGGACAGTGATGAAGGGAGCAGGCAAGACACGGCCGATCACCGCCCGCCCCGGCGCCCCGGAAGGCCATCCGCCCTGGGGCCGCGAATGCGCCGATGTTCTCGCCGAAGCCGAAACGGTGGTCAAACTGGTCGAACGGGCCTGCTCGGCTGGCCCTTACACGCACGGCGACATCGTCGTCCTCTACCGTTCCCACGCTCGCGCCCATGCCGCCGAGCGCGCGTTGCTCGATGCCGGGATTCCCGTCCATCGTATCCAGCAGGGCCGCTTCTTCGCGCAGGAGCAAGTGCGGGATGTCCTCCGCCTGCTCGATCTCGCGCTCGCCTTGCGCGACGAGGGGTTTCGCAACGCGCTCAACTGGCCCCGCGCCGCCGTCGATGAGGTGTCGATGGCCAAATTGCGCCGCCTCGCCCGCGCCGAGGGAATCGCCCTGCCCGATCTCGCCCGCACTGCCGATCTCTACGCGGACGAGATCGGCCCGCTCACCCGCGCCGCCCTCCGCGATCTGATCGAATTGATCGAGACCCATCTCCAGGGCGCGGCGAATGAACCGGTGGATTCCACCGTCCGCCGCCTCTTGCCGCTACTGGCGGCGCGGCGTTCACCCTTCCCTCGCCGCCCCCGGCCGATTGGCGGCACGAGCGCGTGGGACGATCTGCTCGACCGGACCGGCCTCGGTCTCGATGGCCACGCGCGTCAGTGGTTCGACGCCATCCGGCGCGGGCGCGCCGTCGCCATTGCGACGGACGGCTCGCCCGACGCGCTCGCCGCACGGGAGATCGTTGCGCGGGTGATGGCCAGCTACATCGGCCGACCCGCCATGATCCTGCCCCCGGGCCGGTTCGCCCCGGACGGCGCATTCGGAATCACGCTTGGCAGGGCGGTCCGTCCGGGCATCATGGGGTTCGGTCTCGCCCGGCAGGAGACGGCGAGCATCGCCATGCAGGCATGGCGCGTCAGCCAGGAAATGCTGATGGCCTTTGAGCGCCTCGATGACGGTCCCTTCGTGCTGTTTGACACCGAAACCGGCGGCAAGGATCCGAACCACTGCGATCTGCTTGAAGTCGCCTGCCTCCGCTACGAGCGAGGCGAGCCGGTCGCGCAGTTGATCGAACTGGTCCGTCCGCGGGGCGAGTGGGCGATTTCGGCGGGCTCCCGCAAGGTCCACGGCATCCGCTGGGAGTCGGTGGAGAACAAGCCCGGTCCCGACCAGATCGTGCCAAGGGTCCTCGCGATGTTCGGCGACGCGATGGTCGCGGGCCACAACATCGAGCAGTTCGATCTTGTTCTGCTGGCCCGGTATTGCCGCGAACTCGGGCTGCCGCCGCCCGATGTGCCGTCGATCGATACGGTGAGCATCGCCCGCCGCCTCTATCCCGACGCGCCGAGCCGAAGACTTGAAGCCCTGATCGAGGGGTTTGCGGTGACCGGCCAGCAGGCGCATCGCGCCGAGGACGACGCGCAGCAGAATGCGGAGGTTTTCTTCCGGCTGATCGAGGTGCTGAACCGCGACAAGAAATTGAACGCGCTCTGTGAAACGCTGCCGCTGGTCGCGGCCAGCCTCCACGTTGCGGGCATTCCCATTCGGGACGACGCGGCGGATCTCGCGCTCGCCGGGGCGCGGGCGGCGTGGCTGGGACAGGGAACCGGCTTGCTCGCCGCATGGGCGGCAGCCGCAGGGGAGGCGGGCGCAGACGCGCTCGTCTGGCTCCGCGCCGCCGACCGCGGCGAGACGGACGAAGACCGCTCCTGGGAAGAAATGGCGACGCGCTGGCGCCGGGTCGCCGCCGAGTTCATTGGCCCACGCGGCGACCGCTCGCTCCGCGCCTTCCTGCGTTATGCCGCGCTGGCGGAATCCATCGATGTCGCCCCTGGCATCGCCG
>CAIPGK010000374.1 GCA_903864575.1 uncultured Chloroflexota bacterium | reverse complement strand
GCCGCCACCGGCGACCCCGCCATTGCCGCCCGCGGGGCCATTCTCACCAGTCTCTGGCAGAGTGAACGCGGCGATCACGCGGCGGCAACCGAAACCGCGCTCGCCGGCCTTGCCTCCACCGAGGATGCTGATGACACCCTGCCCAGCGATCTCCTCGTCGTCCGCGCCCGGATGTTCAATCGGCTTGCGGTCGCCGCTCACACCTACGCCAACTCCGGCGAAGCGCCCGGGCTGGAGCCGCTTTCGATCGCGGAGGCCGCCTACCGGCAGGCGCTCCACCTCTCGGAGATCGTCGGCGATGAATCAGGCATGCTCAACGCGCTCGCCGGTCTCGGCGTCATCGCCGCGGAGCGCGGCGACGCGGAGGAGGCGGCGAGGTGCTTCCTGCAAGGCTTCCCGCTGGCCGCACCCCATCGCCACTGGTGGTACCTCTGGCTGCTGATGCTCGGCCAGGCAGCAGCATCGGCGCTGGCGGGCGCCCATGAAACCGCCGGGATCCTTCTCGGCGCCGCCGCCGCGATCGCCCGAGCGCGCGATTTCCGGGCCTACGCCTATTGGCAGTCCACGCTCGAACGCGCGGAATCCGCCTCGCGCGCCGCGCTGGGCGATGTCGCCTATGTCGCGGCCCACGACCGGGGCCGCTTGGCCATCGAACTCGCTCCCGATAACGGAGCGGACCTCCTCGATCTTGTGCTCGACCTGTGCGAAACCGGCGCCGTCGAATCGTGGCCACCGGCCTGATCGGCCACCCGGCGGCCATCCCGCGGTTCGGGCGCTCGCGAGCCGGCCCCTGCCGGAGTCTCCGCGCGCGCCGGGGGACCCACTCCTCCACTATTCATTGGAGGATCATCCCACGCGCAACGCCACGCGGAGCCATCCCCGCCTCCGGCCTAGTTCCCGTTGATGACCGGCAGATCCTTCATGTAGTCGGCGACCAGCACGGCGCCAGTTTCGCTCGCCCGCTCGATGGTCAGCGCTTCGGAAAACGAAAGCGATGGATCGAGTGACCAGCGATCCAGCGCGGACAGCGCGGCGGCGCGGCCGGAAATCCGCACGCCTGAGTGCGCGAGCAGCGCGCGCATCCGCCCGGCGGCATCCTCGCGGGTAAGCCCCGCGAGCCGCGGCGACGTGAGCGATGCCACCACCTCGGCGATCGTCGCATCGGTCATCGTCGCCTGGACCTGACCCCGCGAAACGCGACGGAAGACTTCGGCAGCCTGGTGGAACCTCACCCGCTCCTCCGGCTGATCGCCGGCGTTCGGCCCGATCAGCGCACGCAGGATGACGCCGGTGTCGATCATCACCGTTTTCATGAACGGGACGCCCACGGCATGCGAGCTGACAGATCGTCGCTGACCGCATCGGCGACCCTGCCGTCGAGCGACTCGGACGTCGCCTCACCGGGTGAAACAGAACCGATGATGGTGTCGAGGGTCCACGGCGTCGCCGTCACGCGGACACCATGCTCGTCGGCGACGAACCGAAGCTTGTCGCCCTTTTCGAGACCGAGACGTCGCCGAAGCACGACCGGCACGGTCACCTGTCCCTGGCTGGAGATCGTCACATCGAAAATTTCCACGGTTCAGTCTCCTCGAATTCCCCCTAAGGAATTCGACCCGGAACGACCGCCGATCACCGGCCTTCGCTCCGAATCCGCCGCACGCCGCCCCCGGCATGCCGCACATCAGCCATTCGAACCGTCACGTCCCCCGGCTCGAACGCTGGCTGCCCCGCGATCCCCAACTCGGCAGCGCTTCTTCCGACCTCCTTCCCGTTGACACACCGGCCAAATAGCACACTGAAGATTATTCGCCTTCGGGTAATCGGCCCCGTGTTGACATACAGATGATACCAGACGCCTTTAGGACTACCTGCCTCATGAGTATCGTTGGTGACCAGCAGTCGCCCTTCCGCACCGCCAACAATCGGGAAGCTCCGGTGCGCGGCAATCGACGGGCCCCGTGTCATCCGGGGATTGACGGCACATCCCGCGGGGCATAGTCTCACCAGAGATGCATCCGATCCGTGACGCCACCGAGGGAGATGGGTCCGTGTCGCTCACCGTGCAACCGCTCAAGGCCAACACGTCCGATGTCCTGATCGTCGGCGGGGGGCACAACGGCCTCGTCGCCGCCATCTACCTTGCCCGCGCCGGCCACAGCGTCACCGTGCTGGAGAAGTACAAGGATGTCGGCGGCGCGGCCTTCTCCGAGGAAATCGAAGGCGCGCCGGGGCATATCGCCTCAACCGGCAGCTACGTCCTCTCCCTCGCGCCGATGAAGATCATGCAGGACCTGCAACTCCAGAAGTACGGTCTGGAAATGATCCGGCGCAATCCCCGCTCCTTCGCCCCCTTCATGGATGGGGAGGACGGCATCGTCTTCTGGGAGGACATGGGCGACCTCGTGAAGGAGATCGCCCGATTCTCGAAGCACGACGCAAAGACCTATCCCATCTACGACGCCATGCTCGAGCGCGCCTGCGAGATCATGGACGACTTCATTCTCCGCAGGCCGCCCTCCTTCTCCGAGTTCGCCGCCGCCTTCAACCGTCCCGGCGACGACAAGGTCTTCAAGTTCTTCATCCTCGGCTCGGCGGCCGATTCCGCCGAGTATTTCTTCGAGTCGGACATCATGCAGGCCGCTTCCTGCGCCCTCGGCCTGATCGGCACCTTCCGCGGCCCGCGCGATCCCGGCACCGGCTACGTCAAGCTCTACCACGCGATGGGCATGGCCACCGGAAAGCGCGGCCAGTGGGCCTACCTTCGCGGCGCGATGGGAGCATTCACCCAGGCGCTCAAGAAGCAGGCCCTGGAGCTCGGCGTGGACATCCGCCCCGGCAAGGACGTCGCGAAAATCTGCACCGCCGGCGGCCGCGCCTCCGGGGCCTACACGAAGGATGGCGAGGAGTTCCACAGCAAGATCGTCCTCTCCAACTGCGACCCCAAGCGCACCTACCTCAAGATGGTCGACCCGCAGGACCTCCCCGAGGAGTACCGCGCCGACATCGCCAATATCCAGATGACCTCCCCGGTGGTCAAGATCAACTTCGCCACCGACCGCCTGCCGGAGTACCGCGCCCTGAAGAACCGCGACTATGCGCTCGGGCAGGGCGGCGGCGTCCACATCGGCCCCAGCATCGACTACCTGCAGCGCGCCTACGAGGACGCCCGCAATGGCCGCCCGGCCGACTGGCCCTTCTTTTCCATCCACGCCCAGTCCGCCGTGGATCGCACCCTCGCCCCCGGCGACCGGCACACGATCAGCATCTTCAGCCAGTTCTTCCCCTACAAGCTGGCCGAGGGCACCTGGAACGAGCGCCGGGACGAAATCACCCAGCACATCTTCAGCCGCTTCGCCCACTTCGCGCCCAACATGGCCGATGCCGAGATCACCGCGCAGGTGTTGGCCCCGCCGGACGTCGAAGCCCGGTTCGGCCTGACCGGTGGCCACATCTTCCAGGGCGAACTCGTGCCGGAGCAGGCCTTCGACATGCGCCCTGTTCCGGGCAGCAAATCCTATGAAGGCCCGATTCACGGTCTATACCTCTGCGGCAGCGGCGCCTGGCCCGGCGGATGCGTCATGGGCGCGCCCGGCCACAACGCTGCCCACGAAGCGATCGAGCGCCTCGCGAACGGCGAGTACAACTGATCCGGGGTCGTTGGCGATCGGCCATCAGCTCTCAGGCTCCCGGCAGGGGCTCAGGCCTCCGGCGATGTGACCGCGGGCAACCCAGCGCCGAGAGATTCTGACAGCTGATTGCCGACAGCCAATTGCTGATTGCCGACAGCCCTTCGTGCTACACTCCGTGATACGAACATGCGTTCGTTATCGCGGAGTCCGGTGATGGCGCTGAAAATCGAACAGACGGCATGGGGCGTCGCGCCGGTCATCATCTGCGACCAGTGCGGC
>CAIPGK010000373.1 GCA_903864575.1 uncultured Chloroflexota bacterium | reverse complement strand
GTCCCCTTCGAGGTAGAACTTCTTGAGGGTCGTTTGTCCTTCATCCTTGAGCCAGACTGCGACGGTCTCGCCGTTCTCGCAGGTATTCTGCGAGCGCAACACCACCAGGTCGCCATCGTTGATCAGGGCGTCGATCATCGACAACCCCTTTACGCGAAGCGCGAACAGGTCGCGCCCACCATCCGGAAGCATCTCGGAGCCAAGCTCGACCACATCATCCGGTTCCGCAAAATCCATATCGGTGGGAACAGGAATCGGCTGGCCTGCGGCAATTTGGCCGACTACCGGAATCGGGACCGAACTCCGTCGGCCACTGGACCGGCCAACGACTTCGATGCCGCGCGAGATCTTGCTGTTGCGCCGGATCAGGTTGCGCTGCTCAAGCACTTTCAGGTTGTAATCCACGACGCTCGTCGACGAGATCCCGAGCTCGTGCTGGATATCTCGGATTGTTGGGGGGTAGTCGTTGTCGTCGAGGAACTTTTCGATGAAATCGAGGATTGACTGCTGGCGACGGGACATGGCTTTCATGAGGCATCCTCTCGTGGCGGCGGGCGGGTCCGCTAGGTAGGCCGGACGGGACCGGCGAGCCAGTCGATGAGGGCATTATGGGACGAACAATTGTTCGTGTCAACGCCTGCTGCGAACATAGGTTCTCCGGGAGCGCTGCGAATGCGGCGCCCGCGCCTCAAGGCCCGATCCCGGCGGCCCGGAACGGCAAGGCCAATTACACTTGACCGGATGCCCCGACGCGCCACTACGTGGAGGTTGCTCTGACCGTGCCAGGGGCGATGGAGCGGAGATGAGCCTGCACGAGAACGTTCTCGCCAAACTTGAGTTCCCGGCGGTGCTGCGCATGTTGGCGGCGCGGTGCCGGTTTTCGCTGGCAGCCGAGCGTGCGCTCGAACTTGGTCCCAGCGGCGACATCGAGCAGGTGGCATACCTGCTCGATGTGACCGCTGAAGCGGCTGATTTGCAAACGGACTTTCCTGATGTGGTCGTCGGCGCGGCGAGGGACGTTCGTGCCCTCGTGGAAAAGGCGGCGAAGGGCGCGCGCCTGCAGCCTGCCGAGTTGTTGCAGGTGCTTGACATGGTGGCTGCGTCGCGTACGCTTCGCCGCTCGTTCCTGCGGTTGCCGGAAGGAGAATCCCGATTCCCGGAGTTGAACCGGTTTGTCGATCACCTCGCCGAGTTGCCCAGCCTCGAGACTGACATCAACCGCTCGATCGGTCCACGAGGTGACGTCCTCGACACTGCCAGCGTCGCGCTCGCCTCGATTCGTCGGGAGGTGCGGGTCGCCCAATCGCGGCTGATGGATCGGCTCAACGCGCTCGTGACCGGTGGCAAATACGCCTCGGCGCTGCAGGATGCCATCATCACGACGCGCGACGGGCGCTACGTCGTGCCCGTGAAGGCGGAAGCGCGAAGTTCCGTTCCGGGGGTCGTGCACGACACGTCGGCAAGTGGGCAGACGCTCTTTGTCGAGCCATTCGACGTCGTTGAACTGAACAACAAGTGGCGCGAGAAGCAGATCGAGGAGCAGCATGAGATCGATCGGGTGCTCGACGGACTGAGCGCCGCCGTCGGGGCGAAGGGCGACCAGATCGCTGCCTCGGTCGAGGCGACCGCCGCGATCGACCTGGCAATGGCGAAGGCGCGTCTCGCGTTCGACCTCAAGGCCCATCGTCCATGTCTTTGGGATCCGGTTGTCGGTGGAACGCCGGAGCCTGGCGGCCACCCGACCCATCGCATCGTCCTGAAGCGCGCTCGCCATCCGCTGCTCGATCCAGCGGCAGTGGTTCCGACCGACATCGAACTCGGTGAGTCATTCCGGGTGCTCGTGATAACCGGACCAAACACGGGCGGCAAGACTGTCGCCCTCAAGACCGTGGGGTTGCTCTGCGCGATGGCCCAGACAGGGCTCTTCATTCCGGCAGATGATGAATCGGTGCTTTCGGTCTTTCCGGCGATTTTCGCGGACATCGGGGACGAGCAATCGATCCAGCAAAGTCTGTCGACCTTCTCCGCGCACATGCGGACGGTCATTTCGATGCTCGGTCATGTCACCCCGGACAGCCTCGTGCTGCTGGACGAGCTCGGAGCAGGCACAGACCCGCAGGAGGGTTCCGCGCTGGCTCGGTCCCTGATCGCGGACCTGCTCGAGCGGGGCCCGCTGACCATCGCTACGACACATTACTCGGAAGTCAAGGCGTTCGCATATGCGACCGAAGGCGTGGAGAACGCCAGCGTGGAGTTCGACGTTCAGACGCTTGCCCCCACGTACAGAATGACGATAGGCGTGCCGGGCCGGTCGAACGCGCTGGCCATCGCCCGTCGCCTCGGCATGCCGGGCGCAGTGCTCGATCGCGCGTCGGGGCTGCTCGATCCCGACGAAATCCGCGCCGACACGCTGCTGCAGGACATCCGGCGGCGGCGAGACGAGGCAGACGACGTTCTGCGACAGGCGCGCGAGAGCGAGCAGGCCGCCGACCAGTTGCGTCGGATCGCCGCGCGGGAGTTGCGTGAAGCCGAGCGGCAGCGCGCAGAGGCCCGCGCCGAGGCATTGGCCGAGGCCGAGGCTGAAATGGCGGTCGTTCGCGACACCCTCAAGCGGCTGCAACGGGATCGCGAGACACTCGCGTTGAGCCGCGAGCATGTTGAAGGGAGACGGCGGGAGGTCGAGGCCGCAAGCGAGACGGTCCGCGAGTTCCGACAGCGGAAGACGCCGCGACCAGCGCCGGAGCAGGGCCGGAAGCCGATTTCAGCGGGCGACCGGGTGCGGATCGTCTCCCTTGGGCAGGAGGGCGAGGTCCTTGCGGTGTCGGACGGGATGGCGGACGTGTCGCTCGGTGCGCTCAAGACTCGGCAGCCCGTCGGCGCATTGGAACGCCTGGGACGGGCAAAGACGCCGAAGCAGGAACGAGTGGTGTTCAAGCCCGCCATGTCCGAGGCGGTGAACATGGAGCTCGATCTTCGCGGGTACCGGGCGGGAGATGTAGAGGAAATGCTCGAGCGGTACGTGGACAGCGCCCACCGCGGTGGCCTCCCCTGGGTGAGGATCATCCACGGCAAGGGAACCGGCGCCCTGCGAAACGTGGTGCGTGAGTATTTGAGCCAGCACCCCGCCGTGTTGAAGCACGAACTCGCCCCGCAGGAACAGGGCGGCGACGGCGCGACGGTTGCGACGCTGAAGGAGTACTGACGCACAGTCCTGTGTGAACGTACACTGCTGTGAGCCTTGCGCGGCTGGCGCGTCGAAACTATGCTTGTAAACACCATCGACTTGGTAGGGAAACAGGCCGGTGTGGGATCGCCCCGGAGCGTTCGCTCATGGCGGCGGAGGGAAGGGAACCGCATCGTGGATCAGCACTATCTGCTGCCGATTTCTGGCCTCATCGTCGGCATCCTCATCGGCCTGACCGGCATCGGCGGCGGCGTGCTCATGACGCCGCTGCTTATGCTGCTGGGACTTCCTCCCACGTCCGCGGTCGGCACCGATCTGGCCTACTCCGCCCTGACGAAACTCGCGGGAACCATTCAGCATGGCAGGCAAGGCACGGTCGAGTGGAAGGTCGTTCGCACCCTTGCGATCGCCAGTGTCCCCTTCACGATCATCGCCGTGTGGGTGCTCACGCAGCTCCACCAATTCCGCGACGCCGACATCGTAGAGGATCGCCTGAAGCAGGCGATCGGCGTCATGCTGATCGTCGCTGCCGTTCTGATGCTCCGGAAAGTCCTCGGCGGAACTTCGCTGACGGTGGAGTTCAGCTTCTCGGAGATGTC
>CAIPGK010000372.1 GCA_903864575.1 uncultured Chloroflexota bacterium | reverse complement strand
TCGTGCTGGCGCTCATCGCCTTTCCGGTCTACTGGCTGGTCACGACCTCGGTCAAGGTTCCGGCCGACGCCGCCACCTCGCCCCCGGTCATCGTGCCGACCCGGTTCACCCTCGACAACTACCGTTCGGCGCTGGCGACGCCCGGGGTCGCCAGGGCATTCGCCAACAGCCTCCTGGTGGCCACGGTCGCCACCGCGCTGACGACCTTCCTCGGCTCCCTCGCCGCCTACAGCCTGTCCAAGACCTACCTCAGCTTCCGCATCCGGCAGGGCCTGCTGGTGTGGATTCTGGTCACGCGCATTTTCCCTCCGGTAACCACCGCCATCCCCTACTACGTCATCGTCAAGCGGCTGCACCTCGGGGATACGCACGCCGCCCTGATCCTGACCTATGTCGCCTACGGGTTGCCGTTCGTGATCTGGCTCATGCTCGGCTTCTTCCAGGATCTGCCCGCGGACATCGAGAAAGCCGCGATCGTGGACGGCTGCTCCCTCTGGCAGCGCTTCCGTCAGGTAGTGTTGCCGCTCGCGCTGCCGGGGCTGGCCGTGACGTCGGTCTTCGCCTTCATCTACTGCTGGAACGAGTTGCTCTACGCCTCGATTCTCACCTCATTCAACGCCAAGACCATTCCGGTGGTGGTGGCAGGCTTCATTTCCGACCAGTTCCTGCGCTGGGGCGACATGACCGCCATCGGCACGATCATGGTCGTTCCGGTGCTGATTTTTGCCGCGGCCGCGCAGCGGTATCTCGTCCGGGGGCTCACCTTCGGCGCCGTCAAGGGGTAGACACGATCATGGCGGAGATCGTTTTCGACCGGATCAGCAAGCGGTTCGGCGGCCACACGGTGGTCGACAGCCTCTCCCTGACGGTGCACGACCGCGAACTGCTCACCCTCGTCGGCCCCAGCGGTTGCGGCAAGTCGACAACCCTCAACATGCTGGCCGGGCTGGAGGATCCCACCGAGGGGCTGATCAGCATCGACGGCCGCGTCGTCAATGCCGTTCCGTCGGGCGCGCGCGACATCGCCATGGTCTTCCAGAGCTACGCGCTCTACCCGCACATGACGGTCCGCGACAACATCGGCTTCGGTCTCAAGGTTCGCGGGCTCGACCGCGCGACCATCGACCAGCGGGTTAACGAGGCCGCGCGCATGCTCGACATCGCGCCGCTGCTCGACCGCCGGCCGAAGGATCTCTCTGGCGGCCAGCGGCAGCGCGTCGCGCTCGGCCGGGCGCTGACCCGCAACCCGAAGGCCTTCCTGCTCGACGAGCCGCTCTCCAACCTCGACGCCCAGCTCCGAACCCAGATGCGGGCCGAACTGAAGATGCTCTTCGAACGGGTCGAGGGAACCGTCGTCTACGTCACCCACGACCAGGCCGAGGCAATGACCCTCTCCGATCGGCTCGTCGTCATGCGCGACGGGAAGGTTCAGCAGATCGGCGCGCCCCTCGAGGTGTACAACCACCCCGTGAACACGTTCGTCGCGCGCTTCCTCGGCAGTCCGTCGATCAACCTCGTGCCCGGGGTGCTGGAACGCGCCGACTCCGGAGACTGGTCGCTTGCCGGCGAAGGATTCCGGGTCGCGTTGCCTCCCCGCCTTGCGGACGCCGCCGCCGCCGCCCCCGGGCGGGAGGCCCTGCTTGGCGTTCGCCCGGAAGACATTACGCTGTCGTCCCCCGACCACGGCATCCCGGTCCGCGTCGATCTCGTCGAACCGATGGGGTCACTGAACGTGATCTACGGGAGCGTCGGCGGGGTGCGGCTGGTGGCCACGGTGTCGCCAAACTCGACCTTCGGAACGGGCGCCGCCATCGGCATGGCATTCGACCCGGAGCGGCTGCACCTCTTCGACGCCGCCAGCGGCTCGGCGCTTGCGGCCAGGTAGCCGGCCCGAACCTGCCCTCGACGCCGTTGCACGATCCGACATCCCGGCATGGTCCCCGCGTTCGTTGCCGTCACCGCCGCTCGCATGCAGGATCGGCAACGATCGGGAAATCCCGACCGATGATGCCCGGCGCCGGAATCCCGCGAGGTGCGTCACGCGGCCTGCGAATCGTTGCCTGATGCAGCTCAGGACCCCGGTTCGGCGCCGGACCAGCTTTTACCGCCCTCCGAATCCTGATATGCTCCGGGCACGCTTGAACGGGGGGGCTACGCTCTCCCCATCGTGGAACGCGCCGCAGCCTCGGCCACGACCGACCCCGGACGCCAATCCCATGACGATGTCCAACGAGACCTTCTCCGGCTTTCTTGCCGACCTC
>CAIPGK010000371.1 GCA_903864575.1 uncultured Chloroflexota bacterium | reverse complement strand
TCATCGGCGGCTGGGGCTGGTGGCCGGATTACAACGATCCGTGGAACCAGTTCTCCCCCAATTTCTCCGACAAGGAGAAGTACGGCATCTCCAACGGCGGCTACTGGCTCAATCCCCGCTTCGAGGAGATCATGACCGAAGCCGAGTCCTATACCGACGAGGCCCTCCTCATCGAACTCATGCACGAGGCCCAGAACATTCTCACCGAGCAGGATCCGCCCGCCATCTACTACGGGGAACTGCTCTGGTACACCGTGCTGCGAAGCGATGTGAAGGGCTTCATCCCGAATCCCCTCTATCTCAACGCCTTCCCCTTCTATCGGATGTATCGCGAGGGTTGATCCCTCGGCTCAGGACACCCAAGGGCCGCCTCGCGCTGCGGGGCGGCCCTGGTCTTGCCGGCCTTTGTTTGCACAATCGTCCAGCGCCTGCACGTCTGTGAAACACGCCGCTTACATCCCGGTTCCATGATTTCCCGTGTCTCCCGTATCCTTCGGAGCACGCAGAAAGGACATTGACCACAATGAGCGACCCCACTACCGACAGCCGGCCAAACACGCCTCTGCCGGTCGCGAAGATGCCCGGCCTCACCGACATGGCGCAGATGGCCGGGAAATCCCCGATCGAAATGGTCATGCAGATCGCGAAGAAGTCGGGACCGATCTTCGAACTCCCCGGCCAACCGGACCGGACGCTCGTGGTCTGGGGCTATCCCTACGTCGACGAAGTCTCCGGCGACGACCGCTTCGACAAGGCCCTCGCCACCGGTCTCGTCGCCCTCCGCAAATTCGCCGGGGACGGCCTGTTCACCGCCTACACCGATGAGCCGAACTGGGGCCTCGCCCACCGCATCCTGCTTCCTGCCTTCAGCCAGCAGGCGATGGCTGGCTACCACGACCGGATGCTCGACCTCGCCTCTCAACTCGTCCTCAAGTGGTCCCGCCTCAACCCGGGCGAGACCGTGAACGTGCCCGAGGATATGACTCGGCTCACCCTCGACACCATCGGACTCTGCGGCTTCGACTACCGCTTCAACAGCTTCTATCGAACCGAACTGCACCCATACGTGCAGGGGATGATCTACACCCTCGATCTGGCGACCGGCGTTATCGCCGGTGGCGGCAACGCCCTGCCGGACGATCCGAAACTCGACGAGTACCGCGTTGCGATGAACGACTTCGTCGATCACATCATCGCCACTCGCAAGGCCTCCGGTCTCAGTGGAACCGGCGACCTGCTCGGAAAGATGCTTGAAGGCGTCGACAAGCAGACCGGCGAACGCCTCGCCGACGAAACGATCCGCCACGAAATCAACACCTTCCTCGTCGCAGGCCATGAAACGACCAGCGGCCTGCTCTCCTTCGCCCTCTACTTCCTCAGCAAGCACCCCGACATCCGCCGCAAGGCGCAGGCCGAGGCCGACCGCGTGCTCGGCCCCCACGCGGGCGTGCTGCCGACCTACCAGCAGGTGCGCGACCTGGTCTACACCCGGCAAGTGCTGGACGAATCGCTCCGTCTCTGGCCGACCGCGCCCGGCTTCTCCCGTCGCCCGCTCGCGCCGGACACCCTCGGCGGCGAGTACCGGATCGAGCCCACCGATGTCATTCGCGTGCTGACCCCGCTCCTGCACCGCGACCCCGCCGTCTGGGGCGACGACGCCGACGAATTCAACCCCGACCGCTTCTCGCCGGGCCGCGCCGAGAGCATCCCGGCCAACGCCTTCAAGCCCTTCGGCACCGGGCAGCGCGCCTGCATTGGCCGGCAGTTCGCGCTTCATGAGGCGACGCTCGTTCTCGGCATGCTGATGCACCGCTTCGACCTCGATGACGTCACCAACTACCAGCTCAGGATCAAGCAGACGCTGACCATCAAGCCGGAGGACTTCTCCCTTGGCCTGACGATCCGCGAGGGACGCAACACCTTCGTTTTCGGCGATCCCGGTCAGGCGGCAGATTCCCAACCGGCGACCGGCGATGTGGCCGCCGCCACACCGCCCGCCGGGTGCCCCGCCCACCTGCACACCGCATCCGCCACTCCCACAGCTGCCTCGCATGGTACGCCGCTGCTCGTGCTGTACGGCTCGAATCTCGGCTCGGCCGAGGACCTCGCCTACCGGGTCGCCAATGAGGGCGCCGCTCGCGGGTTCGCCGCATCGGTCGCGCCGCTCGACGACTACGTGGGACGCCTCGCCGGAACCCCGTGGGCGGTCATCATCACCGCCTCCTACAACGGCACGCCGCCGGACAACGCCGCTGCGTTCTGCGCCTGGATGCAGGACCCCGCCCTTGGCAGCGACGCCTTCGCCGGTACCTCCTATGCCGTCTTCGGCTGCGGAAATCGCGAATGGGCCGCCACCTACCAGAAGATCCCGCGCCTGATCGACGACGCCCTCGCCGCTCACGGCGCGACGCGTCTCGCCCCACGCGGCGAAGGTGACATGGCGGGCGATTTCGATGATGCCGCCAATGACTGGCTCACGGCCTTCTGGCCGGTCCTTTCCGAGGCGGCCGGGGTATCTGCCGAGGCGGGACAGACGGGCCCGCTCTATTCCGTCGACCTCGTGAGCGCCCCGGCAAATCCGCTCCTCGGCGATGTCGTCCGCGCCATGCAGATTCGCGAGAACCGCGAGTTGCAGCATGGCGACGAGCGATCCACCCGCCATCTCGAAATCGCCCTGCCCGAGGGCGTCTCCTACCGCACTGGAGACCATCTCGGCGTCATGGCGCGGAATGGCATCGAGACCGTGGCCCGTGTGCTCCGCCGCTGGAACTTTGCCGGCGATGCCTTCGTCCGCGTCGGCCGCAACGGTGCGGGCAGCGCATCCATCCCGGTTGACCGCCCGATCGCCCTCGTCGACCTCCTCTCCCGCTACGTCGATCTCCAGGACGTCGCGTCCCGGGCACACATCCAGACCCTTGCCGCGCGCGCCACCGATCCGGGCGAGCGGGCGGCGCTGGCGGAACTCGCGGCCGGCCAGTACGACGCCGAGGTGCTCGCGAAGCGCGTATCCCCACTGGACTTGCTGGAGCGCTTCCCCTCGGTCGATCTGCCATTTGCCGTCTTTCTCGAAATGGTCCACCCGCTCCGGGTGCGCTACTACTCCATTTCCTCCTCGCCTGCCGTCAGCCCGCAGACTGCGTCGCTCACAGTCGCCGTGGTGGACGCTCCAGCCCGCTCCGGCAGTGGCCAGTACCGCGGCGCAGCCTCGACCTACCTCTCCCGCCACCCGGCAGGCAGCATGATCGACGCCTATGTCCGCCAGCCCAATCTGCCCTTCCGCCCCCCGGCGGACCCGGCGACGCCCATCATCATGGTCGGACCCGGCACCGGATTCGCCCCCTTCCGCGGCTTCCTGCAGGACCGGGCCACCACGCTCGCATCGGGACACCCTCTCGGCCCCGCGATGCTCTTCTACGGGTGCCGAAATCCCGATCGGGATTTCATCTACCGGGATGAGATCGAGCGCTGGAGCAAGCACGGCATCGTCGATCTCCACACCGCCTTCTCGCGCCCGGATAGCGGTGACGGCTGCTACGTACAGGACCGCCTCCGCGAACAGGGCGCGAAAATCTGGGACCTGATGAACGCAGGCGGCGTCTTCTACGTCTGCGGCGATGGCGGCAAGATGGAGCCCGCCGTGCGCGAAGCCCTTATCGAGATCGCCCAACAGCACGGCGGCCGAAGCGAACATGAAGCCTCCGCGTGGCAGGCCGAACTCGCCCGCTCCAGCCGCTACCTCGCGGACGTGTGGGCCAGCTCGTGAACGAGTTCCTCGACCGCCTTCAGGCCGCTCGCCGCCGTCTCCTCACCGGAGGCGACGGCGAGCCCGGTTCGTTCCGAAGCGCCGCCGAACCGCGCGCGCTCGCGATAGAACCCGTTTACCCGCGCGTGCTGATCGTCGTCAACGATCCTCCCGCCGAGCACGGAAGGCGCCTGACCGCCCTGTTCAACTGGAACGATCCCATGCGCCTCGCGCATGACTACATCGAGGACCTGCGCCACTGCTCCGGCGGCTACCTCAACTATGAAATCATCGACCGGATCGACCACGACGACTGGCCCGTCCGCAACGACGATTTCCAGTACGACGCCCGGACCTTCCTGGAGGACTGGCGCGCGCGCAAGCCTCGCAAACGCTACGAGTTCACTGCCGATCATGTGGCACGGATACGGTCCCTGGAACTCGAACCGCGCCTCGAACGCGACGAGTTCGACGAGGTCTGGTTCTTTTCCTTCCCCTACTCGGGAGACTACGAGTCCATGATGGCCTGTCCCGGCGCGTTCTGGTGCAACGCTCCGGCCATGCCCGGAACCGCCCACCATCGCAAGCGATGGGTGATGATGGGCTTCAACTACGAGCGCGACGTGGACTGCATGCTGGAGAACTTCGGCCACCGGGTCGAGTCGATCATGCGGCAGGTCTACCGCCGCCACCCGGACGCGAAGAACATGTGGCGCCGCTTCACCCGGTACGATCGGGAATTGCCGGGCCGGGCCGAATGCGGAAACGTCCATTTCGCGCCAAACAGCGTCCGCGATTACGACTGGGCCAACCGTACCCCGGTTCCGTCATTCTGCGACGATTGGCTCAGCTATCCCGATCTTCCCCGGGTCTCGCGCACCGTCACCTGCCCGGATTGGGGGTGTGGCATGCGGCCGCACCACATCTGGTGGCTCTCCCACCTGCCCCGCGCCGCGGGCGAGACCGACGGCGTCCGGAACAACTGGTGGCGCTACGTGGTGGATCCGAACACGGTGGATTGAAAGGCGCGGGCAACCGCGGACCGAGCGCCTATCCCGGAAGGTACTCCAGCGGCGCCTGCATGTTCGGGGCGGCGATCGCTGCCTGGAACGCGGCCAACGATTCCGGCGAACTCCCCACCGGGAAATCGCCGTCCGGCCGTTTCTCGTTGAACCAGGCGATCGCCCGGACGCGGCTGTACCGTTGCGGCAGGGCAGCGAAGGCATTGGCGATCCACGCCGCCTTGTCGCCGCCGCGCTCCACACTCGCCGTCTCGGCGATCATCACCGGCCGCTGCGTCAGCCGGGCCAACGCGCGGTAGGGCACGCTGAAAATCTCGTCGAATGTGCGCCAGCCGGGATCGGGATGCTCCAGCCCCCAGTTGTACCCATCGATCCCGACCCAGTCGACAAAATCGTCGCCGGGATAGATGCGGTCCAGCGCCACCTTGCCCAGACCGGCATCCACGCACCAGACCCAGCGGACATTCCACGCTCCGGCGTCACGGAACACCTGACATACGTGCTGCCACGCCGCGATGAGGTCCTCCGGAGTGGTGTCCGGATGCACCACGCCCCACGGGTACCACTCGGCATTCATCTCGTGGAACATGCGGATGTAGACCGGCTTTCCCCATTGCGCCAGCGGAATCGCCCAGGTTCGCAGGTAGGCGTCGTACTCGCCCGCGGCAATGAGGGCGGCACGGTACTCCGGCTGATCGGCGCCAAGCGCCGGGATCCACGGCTCCCAGGTGATGAAGGGAATGGCGCCGCGCTCGTCGACCGCGCGCAACCGGTCCAGATGCAGGCGCTCGCTGAAACGGGATACCTCGCTGCCCCAGGCCTCGTACCACTGCACGAAGGCGGGCATCCGGCCGATTTCGCCGGCAATCCTGTCGATCAGCTTCGGGTCGCCGGGCGCTCCCGGCTCGAAGATGCCGAGCGCGATCTCACCGGGACCGGGCAGGATGATCTGCCCGGAAGCCCCACGCTGCCGTCCAAGCGAGGACGAT
>CAIPGK010000370.1 GCA_903864575.1 uncultured Chloroflexota bacterium | reverse complement strand
CTGTTGCCGGGTATTCGGCCATTCCCATCGCTGCTGCCAGCGTGACCGCCAGCCAAAACTCCGGCGCCCGACGCCTGATGTCTTACAGCAGCCCGTTCTCCTTCAGGAAAGCCTCAGCGACTTCATCCGGCTCCAGCTTGTCCGGGCCGTCGACCTGCCAGTTGAGCGCGGACATGGCCTGATCGCTCAACAACGGGGCAAGCGCATTGAGGGTTTCCGCGAGCGCGGGGTAGGCATCGAGCGTCGCCTGCCGGACGACCGGGGCAACATGGTAGGGCGGCCAGAGGTGCCTGTCGTCCTGCAGCAGGACGAGGTCCAGGCCGGAAACCTGCCCGTCCGTGCCGAAGGCGAGGACGACCTGCGCCTTGCCCTGGTCGATCGCCTGATAGCGGATGCCCGGCTCAACGCTCAACGCTTCCTTGAAGGCAAGCCCGTAGGCGGACTCCAGCCCCTTGAGCCCATCGGGCCGCTCCACGAAGTCGGACGGGGCAACGATGACCGTCTCCCCAGCGATTTTCGCGAGATCGGAGATGGTCGCGATGCCCTTCTCCTCGGCGAAGGCGCGCTTCACCGCGAGGGCCTGCGTGTTGTTGAACGGCGACTGGTCGAGCCAGACGAGGCCGTCCTTCGCGTAGCCCTCCTGCACGAGGTTGAAGACGCGGTCGTCGATCGTCTCCCCGGAGGCGACCGGAGTGGCCTGCACCGACTCGATCGGGGTCTGCAGCACGACGGTGAGACCGGTGCCGGTGTACTCCGGATAGAGATCGATTTCGCCCTTCTTGAGCGCCTCGTGCGCCACCGCGGTGCCACCGAGATTGAGACGCGTCTGGGTCGGGATGCCAGCCTTCTCCAGCAGCATCGCGTACATCTCCCCGAGGATCAGTTGCTCGGTGAAGTTCTTCGATCCGATCTTGACCGGACCAGCCTCCTGCGCCATGGCCGGCGCCGCGAACATGGCAACCGGCAAGCCGCCAAGGCCAGCCGCGAACGTGCGACGTGTAATCATCGGATTCCTCCCTGACGATCGACCGCCCTGCATCGCCGACCGGCACGATCCGCCGGTTCATCACTGTGAGCATTCACCGTAGCATACGGGCCGCCGCGTTCCCTGTCGCACGGGGCAATCCAGCGTTCCCGATCGTTCCAGCCGCCATGGCTGCCGGCGGAAGGCCGGTCAGCGCGCGGGCGTCAGCCGCCGTTCGAGCAGGCCGAGCGCCACCTCGGACGAGAGCGCGATCATCGTCACCGGGACGGCGCCGGCGAGCAGCATCCGGGGGTCCAGGAGGGTGAGGCCGCTGGTGATGAACTGCCCGAGGCCGCCCGCTCCGATGAACGCGGCGAGCGTGGCGCTGCCGATGACCTCGACCGCCGCGGAGCGCGCGCCGCCGACGATGACCGGCAGGGCGAGCGGGAAGCTCACCCGCCGAAAGACCTGCCATGACGTCAGCCCCATGCCGCGCGCGGCCTCCTGCACGGCGGGATCGACCGCACGCAACCCGGCGTCGGTGTTGAGCACCAGCGGCGGGCCCGCCAGCAGCACCAGCGCGACCAGCGCCGGGCCATTTCCCAATCCCATCACCGGCAGCAGCAGGAAGAGCACCGCGAGGCTCGGGATGACCCGCGCCCCGGCGACCAGCGCCAGCGCCCCGCTCGCCGCCGGTCCGCCCCGCGAGACGAGCACGCCGAGCGGCACGAAGATGAGGATGGCGATCAGAAGCGCGCCGAAACTGAGCTCGAGGTGGACCCGGACCGCATCCAGGAACCGCGCCTGATTGGCCAGGATGTACTGCCACGTTCGGGAAAGCAAATCCATCTCACGCTCCTCGCAGCGTCCGAGATCGGGAGCGTAACACGCGGGTAACGGGCCGCCGGTGGGAGTGGTACGGCGCAACGGCGTATCATCCCGCGTACGGACGGCACGATCCGTTGGGCGCGCGCGCGCATGAAACCTCGAGCGCCCTGACCGCGTTCATTCAAATGGAACTCCACCGCCCCGGCAAGCGTGGGCGGCACGGCGGCAAACTGCCGCAAGCAACGGGCTGAAGAAGGGGACGCCTTGCATGGATGATCGACGATTCGACCGGATCGCCCGCGCCCTCGGGGAGCGGCAGGGACGGCGTGGCGCACTGGCCGCCCTGGCGGCGTTGGCCGCTTCCGGGGTCGGCATGGGCATCGGCCCGGCAGCCGCTACCGACGCCCCGAACGCGGAGGCGCGTTGCGGCAAGGACCGCGACTCCTGCGACTACAACAGCGATTGCTGCTCCGGATACAAGTGCAAGAACGGCCGCTGCAAATCCAGCGGCGGCGGCGGATGCGGGTCGGACAACGCCGACTGTCTTCGCGATGATGACTGCTGCTCCGGGTATTACTGCGACAAGGACCGGGGACG
>CAIPGK010000369.1 GCA_903864575.1 uncultured Chloroflexota bacterium | reverse complement strand
GTCGGGTACGTAGTCGGCGGGGATCAGCGCGGTCAGCGGCAGATCGAGCGTCACCGGACCGTGGTCTTCCATCGGCCGGCCGCTGCGGATCTCGTCGACGGCCTGGCCGAGCAACCGGATGTAGAGCTCGTAACCGATGGCGGCAATATGCCCGGATTGCTCCGCGCCGAGGATGTTCCCCGCGCCGCGGATTTCCATGTCGCGCATGGCGACCTTCAGGCCCGCGCCGAGTTCCGTCGCCTCCTGGATCGCCTCGAGACGTTCCTGCGCCTCCTCGGAAAGCGCCTTTTCCGGGCGATACAGGAGATAGGCGTAGGCGCGGTTCACGCTTCGGCCGACGCGCCCGCGCAGCTGGTAGAGCTGGGTCAATCCGAAGGTGTCCGCGTTGTCGATCACGATGGTGTTCACGTTCGGGATGTCGATGCCTGATTCGATGATCGTCGTCGAAACCAGCACGTCGAACTCGTGCCGAACGAAGCCGAGGATAACGTCTTCCAGCACCGATTCGTCCATCTGCCCGTGACCGATGCCAAACCGGGCCTCGGGGACCAGCTCCCGGAGGTGATGGGTATAGTGGTCGATGTCGTGGACCCGGTTGTGGACGACGTACACCTGTCCGCCCCGGTCCAGTTCCCGAAGGAGGACCTCGCGCAGGAGATTGTCCGAGCGCTCGGTGACAAAGGTGCGGATCGGGAGCCGCGCCTGCGGCGGCGTATCGATGATGGAAATGTCGCGGATGCCTGCGAGCGCCATGTGCAAGGTGCGCGGGATGGGCGTGGCGCTCATCGTAAGCACGTCCACCTCGGTGCGGAGTTGCTTGAGCGATTCCTTCTGGCGAACGCCGAAACGCTGTTCCTCGTCGATGACCACCAGGCCAAGCGACTTGAACTGGACATCTTTCTGGACCAGCCGATGAGTGCCCACGACGATGTCGATGGCTCCATCCGCGAGGCCGGTCAGAATCTGCCGCTGCTCGGATTTGGACCGCAGGCGTGAGAGCATCTCCACCTTTACCGGAAACGGCGCCAGCCGCTGTGCGAAGGTGGTGAAGTGCTGGAGGGCAAGGACTGTCGTCGGTACGAGCACGGCAACCTGCTTGCCGTTGTTGACCGCCTTGAAGGCCGCACGCAGCGCAACCTCGGTCTTGCCGAATCCGACATCTCCGCAGACCAGCCGATCCATCGGCTCGTCCGATTCCATGTCAAACGTGCAGGATGAGATCGCCTTCGCCTGATCGGGAGTCTCGGTAAAGGGGAAGCTCTCCGCAAGTTCGATGTCCCAGGTGGTGTCGCCCATGTACGGCTGGCGGCGCACCGTCTCGCGCGCGGCGTAGAGCTGAATCAGCTCAAAGGCCATTTCGCGAACTGCCTTGCGCACCTTGCGCTTGACCTGAACCCACTCGCCCGAGCCGAGCCGGGTCAGCGTCGGGTCGATGCCGCCGCCCGAGTACCGGGAGACGCGGTCGCTTTGATCGACCGGGACGTAGAGCCGGTCGCCCTTCGCGTACTCCAGGAGCATGTATTCCCGCTCGACGCCGCCCGTTTCCATGCGGATCAGCCCGGAGAAGCGGGCGATGCCGTGATCGATATGCACCACGAATTCGCCCGGGGTCAGGCTGGAGAGCAGTCCGGACTCACCGCTGACGCGCCTCCCCACGCGTCTGGTCTGCTTCCGAAAGCCGAATACCTCCAGATCGGTGTAGAGCGCCAGACGGGATTCCGGCAAGGTGAAGCCGCCGTTGAGGCCCGAGTCCCTGATTTCCAGCGTAGCGGGCGGCGGCGGCGTGGACGCCGCCTGCGCGCCGCGCTTCTCCTTGCGCGGAAAGATGTCCCGGTCCTCGAAGATGTCGGTGAGCCGGTCAACCTGATCGGTCGCGATCACCACTCGCCACTCCGTGGCCAGTTGGCTTGCGACCGTTTCGGTGAGATCGTCGAGACGTCCAAGGAATCTGTCCGAGTCATTGATGGACGCCAGGGAGCGCGCACCGTCTGCATTCGAGCCGAGAGCGAGGCATCGCCACTTGGCGAGGCGGGACCGGCAGTTTTCGATCGGCGCCAGCGGGGAGCGCAGGCCGGCGGGCAGTTCACCGTTGGCGACGAAACCGGCCGCGAGTTCGTCGGCCTGCATCCCGAGTTGCCTGGCGGCGAGGTCAACGGCGCCGGGTTCGTCGAGAATGATCAACGGGTCAGCGCTCAGGTAATCGAGCAGCGTTGACGTGGTGGGTGCGAGGTAAGGCGCGAAGAGATCGACCGATGCAGGAGGTGCGCCTGTTTCGATCTGCCCGATCATCCGCTCCCACTCTGCCGCGACTTCCGGACGCAGGGTCGAGCGGTCGAGCGAGGCGAGTTTCGGGGCGACCTCGCGAAGCCGCCAGAGCGGAAGCTCCGACGGTGGCAGAAGGACGAGGCGGTCCCGCCGCTCGATGGAACGTTGCGAGCCAACCTCGAACGAGCGGATCGATTCGACATCGTCGCCAAACAGGTCGAGTCGGATCGGGTTAGGCGCGCCCGGTGGAAAGATGTCGATGATGCCGCCGCGGCGGGCCACCTCACCGGGTTCCTGCACGAGCGGGGCGACGACGTAGCCATGCGTCACGGCCCAGCGCAGAAGTTCGCCGGTGTCGAGGCGGTCGCCGGGCCGAATCCGACGGGTATGCTCCGCCAGACTTTCCGGATCGACCAGCATTTGAAGGAGGCCATGCGCGGTCGCGACGATGACCGGTCCCTGCTCATTCGGTGCAGCCGCAGATTCCGTCAGCCGGTGAAGGATCGCGACGCGTCTGGCAGCGATTTCATGGTCGAATGGAAGCTGCTCGAAAGGCAACGCCTCCGGAGAGGGCCAGATGACCGGTTGCCGGTCGGACGGCAGGAACTCCCCAAGCGCGGCGGCGAACGCGTCGGCCCGGTCGGCACGCGCAGTGACCACGAGCGTCGTCCCTCGCGACTGCGCGATCGCCGCCGCGGCAAGCGCCGGCCGCACTGAGGGCGCCACGTCTGTGACGTCCGCCGAGCGGTCCCTCAGGGTTGCAAGAATGTCGCGAATGATGGGTTCGGCGGCGACCACCGGAACGAGATGCCGAAGGCTCATCGAAACTCCAGCGAGAGGTGTCTGGGAACGCGGCAACTGGTGGCGGGACGAGGCCGATACGGCCCGTCCTTGCAGTAATGGCAACCTTAGCACGCCCGTACTTGCGATCCGTAGCGAACCGGCGCAAGATACCGATTGTCCGCATCTTATGACGGGTGGACAGGTTGAGGGAGGACCGGATGAGCCGGGTGCTGATCGCTGTTTTGTCGGCGATCGCGGCGATCGTAACCATCGGCATCGTGGTCCGCTCGCTCGATCAGCGCGCGGCGCCGCCGATTGTCATTCAGGACCCATTGCAGGACATGGAGATCGTCGTCGTGGTCGAGGGAGCGGTGGCGACCCCGGGCGTGTACCGCCTGCCTGCCGACGCCCGATACCAGGATGCGATCACGGCAGCCGGTGGGGCAAGCGAGCAGGCTGATCTCGCGATGGTCAACATGGCTCGCCGTATCCGGGACGAGGACCGGATCACGATCCCGATGCGCGGGGTCGGCGGGATGACATCCCCCGCCGTGGTTCCGGGCGACGCGACATTGATCGATCCGTCCGGTACGACCGGAGGCGTGAATCTCAACACCGCGACCACTTCCGAGCTCGAGTCGCTTCCTGGCATCGGCCCGGTGCTGTCACAGCGCATCGTCGAGGCCCGAACCACGAACGGGCCGTTCGAGTCTGTGGATGATCTGGCGCTCGTTCAGGGGGTTTCCCGAAAGCTGGTCGATGATCTGCGCCCGCTGGTGATGGTTGGACCGTGACCGGATTGCTGGCGGGGGCCTCGGTGCTGGCGGCCGCGTGGCTTGGCTGGCCCGGCGTCCTGATCGGGAGTCTGCTCACCGTTCTTTGGATGCAGGTATCCGGGTCCCGTAGAGATGCCGTTCCCGCACTTGCGGCAATCCTGGTGCTTTCCTCGGCGATGGCGGTGCGCGCTTCACCCGGGCAGCAGGCGGCCCCCTTGTCGTGGGCAATCGGAACCAGGGCGATTCGCGGAGAGGTCGTCTCGTCCCCGTCGCGAGGGGCTTCGTTCGATACGTTCACGCTCGCTGCCACCGAAGCCGAGTGGCAGGACCAGTGGACTGCCGTTACCGGGCGGGTCTGCGTGGTTGGCCCACAGAGCCCGGTCGTTGCCCTTGGGTATCGTGTGTGGTTGCGTGGCGAGCCGGTATCGATCACGGACGAGTCTCAGGATATCCGGGGCATGTTGAACGCCCGCGGATGCGGAGCGTCGGTTTTTGCTCGTGTCGTCGCCATCGACGCGACCGGATCCGGATGGTTGCGAGCGGTTGCGACCTATCGCGACCGATTCAGCATGACGATCCGCTCGCTTTCGCCGGGAGACTCTGGCGCACTCATGAGCGGTCTCGTTACCGGGGCAGACGAGGCGCTCAGTCGGAAACGGAAGGATGCGTTCCTGGCGACAGGGACCACGCACATCACCGCCGTCAGCGGGTCCAATTTCTCGACATTGGTGACCGTCCTGCTCGCCGCCGGGAGCGTTGCCGGCGTTCGCAGGAATCGCATCTGGCTCGGCCTGGCAATCGTCGGCGTGTGGGCCTATGCGGTGTTTGTCGGCCTCGAGGCGCCTGCCTTGCGGGCGGCGATTGCTGCGAGCGCCGCAATCATCGCCCTCCGAGCGGGTCGACGGCCCGATCTCGTGACGCTGAATGTCCTCGCCGCCGCCGCGATGGCGCTTGTGGTCCCGGAAATCGTGTGGGCACTGGGATTCCAGCTTTCGCTGGTTGCGTCGGTCGCGCTTGCCGCCAGCGCCACGGTGGAGGAGGGGGATGGCCCCGGCGCGGTGGTCGCCTCGGCGCTTTGGGCCACGGGGATTGCCCAGATCGCCACGCTTCCGCTGCTCTTGCCGTTACGAGGCGAGCTGCCACTGGTCAGCCTGCCTGCGAATCTTGCGATTGGTCCGCTGGTCGCGCTCGCATTTCCCCTATCGGCGGCTGCGGGATTGGCTGGCTCGATCTGGACCCCTGCGGGCGGAGCGGTAGCGCTTCCCGCGGAGTTGGCGGCCAATGGCATTCTGGCGAGCAACGACTGGTTTGCCTCGATCGGCGGAACGATCAGGGTAGGGGCGGTTCATGGACTGGTGGCGATGATCATTGCGGCTGCCGCGCTTTGCGCATGTCTGTCGGTTACGGAGGGTGGTCAGCGGCTGTGGAGGCAGTGGCCGGATCGAATGGCGCGAATGGGCGCTGGGGGGCAGGCGGTGTTCGTCGGGCTTCTTGCAGGCACGGCGGTGGCCCTCATCGCCGCGCTCGTCGTGTATCGATGAAACCAAGAAAAATCCCCGGTCTCCAACAGCAGACCGGGGACTCTCTTGCAGCGAGGACGCACGCTGGCAGAACTAGTGGCGGCGCTGCTGCTGGTTGTGGGGGAACAGCCACTTTGCGCCCTTGCCGCCGACGCGCACAACGCGGTAGAGCATCCAGACCATGAAGAACATGTTGAAGAAGACGCCGACGAACTGGAGATCCGCCAGACTGTCGCGGGAGATCTTTGAAATGTCGTTGCCTTCGCGGCTGTTGATGTAGAGCAGGATGCCGACAGCGCCGAACAGGGCAATGGCGAGCAACTGACGCCGGCGGGCAACCCGAGCCATTTCTTCCCGCGTGGCCATCGGATCGACGCCAAGCGGGTTCTTCACCTTGGACTTGCTCGACCCCTTGCTCCTGGCGTCGTCGGCGCGGCTTTCGATTCGCTGCAACCGGGACCCGTGCTTGTCGACGGAAACCGCCGCGGTCTCGGTGATCGGGATGATGGCCAGATCGGTGACATCGACTCCCTCTACTGCGGCTAGGCGAGCGCGCAGCGCGTCCCGCTCGGCCATGATCCGGCCCAAGTTGATCTGGGCATCGTTGAGTTGCTCGGTGACGCCGTTGACGTGGCGAATCAGCGGAGCAATGACGGCAATAACCTCAGGGTTGTTGACGACCGCGCTCTCGGCGGCATGGAACTGGACGCGCGTGCGCTCGACTACCTTGGAGCCCGAGGCCGTGTCGACCAGGGGAGCCACGAGCGCAGGTGAGGACGGCTGCGCAACAGCAAGGGCTGATGGCACATCGACGACGTCACCCAGAGCCAGATCGGCCGCAACCACGTCCGCGGATGCATCGGAGACCAGTACTTCGGTCCCGTTTTGCTGGATGTCGCGATCCCCCGGGAGTGAGACCTCATCGGCTTCCTCGACGGCCGTTCCGCCGGACCGCGCAGAGCGCCGCTGAGCCTTGCGGTCGCTCTTGTCCAATCGAGGACTCTTGCCTCGCTTGTCGCGCCGCTCACGTCCTTCGTCGATTGCGACGATGTTGCTGGCGGAGCCCTCGCTTCCGGGGCGGTCACTGCCATCCGGCATCACGTCTTCGATGGTTCCTGGTTGATTCACTTGCTGCACGCCCGAATCCCTCCCGGACTCCGCACGACCAGTAATCGACGCCAATCGTTGCGGCGGAACCAGCAGACTCTGCTGCGACTCCGGGTCAACCTGCCGCGTCGTTGACACGCGCCCCACAGGGGGGTAAGGTTTCCGTGTCCGGCCCCCATAGTCTAGCGGCCCAGGACGTCACCCTTTCAAGGTGAAGATCGCGGGTTCGAATCCCGCTGGGGGTACCTGAAGGCCCATCGGTTCACCGGTGGGCCTTGTTGTTTCCCCGTCATCCCGGCGCAATTCCAACGAAAACCGAACGCCATGTTGAGAGCAAGCGCCTTCTTGACGCTTCAACCGTACTCTACGCGATTAATCTTTATCCTGCAAGGCCTGAAAAAAGGAATCAATGCGATATAGGTGTACGTACTCTCTTATGCGGCGTTTCCACTCTTTCGATCTTTTGCCGTAACTGAGGGTCGATTGGGTTCCAAACGTTGACAGCCCAAAAGTCCGGTGGTAGTTTGCCCTCGGGGCAAAAGACCACCAGCCGTGGAGGAGCTGTCGGCGCAAACCGGCAGTATCGGCTGGATCCGGGGTGGAATGGTCCACGCCGGTCACAGGGTAGGGAGGATAACGTGAGCAACCTCATTTTTGGTCAGGATCTCGAGACCGCCGCGAGCGGTGACGGCGGCGGAGCCAACGCGGGCGTCAATGGCGGCGCAATCGCTGCCGGCAATGTCAGCAGTGGCGGCAACATGGGCTCCGCGATCGGGGTCGGCAACACTCACGGCGACGTTATGGTTGGCGCTGGCGACGGCATGAACGCCACCAACTTCAACGCTGGCGCGAGCGCTGGCACTGGCGTTGCGGACGCCACCGGCGGCGATTTCAACGTCGCATTCGTCAGCTAGGTTCCCTTGGGGCTAGCTGACAAACACCGTGAGTGGTGGTACGATGCCTCCACGGTGAATTCGGCGAGGTACCGCCAGTTGTGGGTGGCGGCCTTGAAGGTCCGGTTCGCTGCGGTTCGTTCGGACAGGAATAGGGAGGGAACCACGTGAGCAACCTTATCTTCGGTCAGGTCGCCGAGACCGCTCTCGCCGGCAACGGCGGCGCGGCCAACACTGGCGCGAACGGCGGCGCGGTCTCCGCCGGTGACATCAACAGCGGTGGAAACGTCGGTGGCGCCATCGGCGTCGGCGACTCCCACGGCGATGTCGCGGTTTCCGGCACCGATGCCGTCAACTCGACCGGTCTGGGCATCGGCGCCAACGCCGGCACCAGCATCTCCGATGCGTCGGGCGGCGACTTCAACGTCGCGTTCGTCAGCTAGGTTCTTGGCTCACGCCGATCTGAGACGGGCCGGGGTTTTCCCCGGCCCGTTTTGCTGTTGCCGCCATCCCAGGAAGATCGCCCCGGTCTTCCTGCAGAAACGATGAACGATGCCCGTTACCTTCGGTAGGACGCCCGCTCCAGTTTCGCCAGCGTTCGTTCCGGGTTCCTCAGATTGGATGAACGAATCTGCTCCCGTGTGGCTTCGAGCGGGTACGGGATGCGTCGAATTTCCGCCGACCATCGTCGTGTTGCTTCGTCCCACTCGATGATGGCGTACTTGCAGCGGAGATCCTCGTCCTTCGGGTTGCCGACCGCCGAAACATCCACCAGCAGCACGTCATCGACCTCACGAACGAACGCGACGTGGTGGTGTCCGAAGGCGATAACCGCTGCCTCCGTTCCACCGATGACCTCCCGGAGTTCCCGGTCGCTCATGTCGGGTTCCATCCTCCGCTGAAGGTCATGCGGGTTGGCATGACAAACCAGCAGGTCATGCCGCGCGGTCTCCGCGCCGGGCGGCGTGACCCGGACGAGACGGGGGAGTCGTCGCAACCATTCCGCGCCCTCCGGACCAATTTCCTCGAGCACGAAATCCAGATCCTCGCTTTGGTGGAATCCATCTGCCGCCAGTGCGATGTCGAAATCGGTGTTGCCCTGCAGCACGGTAAACGGCAACTGTCTGAGGCGATCGAGCACGCCTGCCGGGTCCGGCCCGACCTCACAGAGATCGCCAGCCACCACTATATGATCGAACGGTCCTTTATCCACCAGATCGGCCAGCACGGCATCCAGCGCCAGGCTGTAGCCGTGGATGTCCGACATGATCGCGACCCGCATCCGTAGCGCCTCTCCGTTCGGCCGGGTGGTTCAGCTTCCCCGACCAGCTACCGTGTCCGGCAAACCACGCCGGCCGATCATGCGTAAAGGTAGCCTGATCAGCCGTGCTCTGCTGCACAGTCGTCCGCCTCGTCCATCCCGGTTGCCCGGCAATCCCGGAGGACTACACGGAGCGGTCGCTAACGGCGACAATAGACAGGACGTGCCGCCCTCCAAGAGGGTCTTTCACCGTCCGGAGGTCATTCGCGCCCGGAGCAGCGGGCGCGTTGCAAGCCGCCAGCGAGGGGATACACCATGGCGATCCTGCGACGAACCTGTTGGTTGCGGCACGGAGCATGCGCCGTGCTCCTGATCGCGCTTGCCCCCGCGCTCCCGGCGTTTGCGCGTTTCCAGGGACCGGCCGATCCATCACCGGCGACAGGAATTGCGCGTGTCATGGCGCAGGGCGTGGTCGATCTGACGGATACCCAGCTGGTCTGGTTGGTGGCGAGCGAGATCGCGAATCCGCCCGCCAACGCCGCGGAAGCCAACGCAGCAACCGGGTTCCTCATTGCCGGGAATGGCGCAATCATTGTCGAGGACCTGGCATCCGGGGATCAGACTCGTCTGGCTGGCGGTGAGGCAATGCTGACGCGTGATGGCGAGCAGGAGCTTCGTGCCGCGCTGGGCGCGACCGCCGCCTCCTACTTTGCGATGGAATTGCATCCTGCGCAGCAGCAGGTCGAAAAGCCCGATGGGGGGTATCTGGGATCCGCCTTCGCCGGCCCGGGTGGCCGCCACGATCTGGACCTCGTCGGCGTCGAGCTTGCAGCCGGGCAGTCGATCAACATCCCGGCGGGTGTCGGCCCCACGCTCGTGCTGGTCACAACAGGATCGGCCGAGGTTGCGACGGACAAAGCGGAGTACATTCCTCTGGCCACCGGCGAGGCGCATTCGGTGTCCGGCCCCGTCACGGTCACCGGCTACGATGGCGGCGCAGCCGTTGCGATCGCGGTGATCGGACCGGCGGTGCCACGACTCGTAGCGATAGCGCCGCCCGCGGCGGATGGAGGCGACGCCGCTGCGGAGCCGGGCGACAAGGAGCAGTCCGAAGCGCCGCCGCCGGCTGGCACTCCGGAACTTGCAAACCCGGCGGAGCGGAGGAAGGACCGGACGTCAACTCCCGTGACGGGCAGTAGCGTCGACCCGAACGATCCCGATGGCGACGGCCTGACGAATGCCGAGGAGGATGACCTCAACACCGATCCGGGTCTCTCGGACACCGACGGTGATGGACTTAACGATGGCCGCGAGGTGAAGGAGTTCGGGACGCTCCCACTTGCAGCTGACACGGACGGCGACGGCGTTAATGACTTTGATGAGTTCGCCGATCAATTGATGGCGGCCGGTGAAACGCCGCCGGCTGGCGGTTCCGGTCAATCTGGTGCGTCCCGTAATCCGGTGATGGTCGATCAGGTTCCACCCGCAGCGCAGGCTCCGCAGGGGCAGCCAGGGCAACCTGCAGCGCAGTCAGGAGGCGGCGAGGGCGACTCGGATGGCGATGGCCTTTCGGATGGAATGGAGTACGAGATCGGAACCGATCCGTTCAACCCTGACAGTGACAGTGACAACGCGACGGACGGTCAGGAATGGAACCTCGGACTCACCGGTCCGCTCAATCCGGACGACGACCGCGATGGCAAACTGGATGGCGACGAGATCAACGCCGGGACCGACCCCAACGATCCTTCCCAGTGACCGGCTGCGACACTTGAGGGTTCAGCCCGGCGCAATCAGCTGAATGCGACGACAGCAGCGGGAACCCATCCGCACCTGTCACCTGACCTCACGTTGATTGCTGACCGTCAAGTGGGTCGTCCAACCGCCGGGGACTCATCGTGTTCAACGTCACCACACGCTCTCGACCCTCGACAGTCGCTCCGTGGGGGATACCGCCCGGGATCACCGCGACCTCGCCCGGGCCAAGCACAACCCGTTCGCCGCCAACCGTGAAGGCGATTGAGCCTGAGAGCACGAGCGTGATCTGCTCCTGGGGATGGTGGTGGATCGGAAACACTGAGCCCGGCGCATAGACATAGCGCACGACGGTTTGGTGGTCACCATGGATGGTCTGCCGGGTGATTCCCGGAAGCGGTTCCGATTGCTCGATCTCCTCCCATCGGAACGTCCGGGAACCGCTCACAGCAGGACCCACGCAGCGAGCAGGGCGATGCCGAGGATGAGGATGAGTGGTGACGCGGCGCCCATCCCCCAGATTGCCCAGACCAGTGTCGACAGGACGACAAGCGCGGCGAGGGCAGCGAAATATGGCAAGTCCCCTGGGCCGCCAGCGGCATATCTTCCTGCGTAGTCGATGGGGTCAGAGGGCGGCGCCAGATCGCGGCCTTGAATGAGTTGGCGGGATTGCCGGTAGCGTTCGAACCGCTCCGCTGGGTCTTCCCGATGGGACATGACGCCCTCCTGCCTATTGGTAGCTGCCGTCGGGAGCGCGAACCGCCCGGTCGGTGCCGAGGTGCCGCCAAATCACTGCAACGACGATTTTGACAAGTGCTGCCCACGACATGAGCAGACCGGACAATGTCACCACCGGATCATCACGCACGATTCCTGCGACCAACAGCACCGCCGCAACGATGGCAAAGACGGCGGTGAGCAGTCGCACGTGACGCACGGATGGCCTCCAGGTCGATGCGTTTTGGAGTGGCTGAGTGACCAGGGAACCCCTAGTCAAGATGCTTGCTGGGTCAGCCGGGAACGAACATTGGGACATCGGCGTCGGCATCCGAGACGATCGGCTCCGGAGCGACACCGAGAACGTTTGCCACGGCCTCGGTCATCTCGTCCATCTGGGGCTTCATGAAGCCCATGGTGGACCAGGCAACCGTGCCGTCCCGATCGATGAGGTAGACCGTCGGGGTAGCGAAGATGTCATAGGATCGGGAGAATGGATACTCCGGTCCTTCGATGAGAATGGGGATTTTCAAGTCAAGTCGGCGGGCGAACGATCGGGTGATGTTCGCGGAGTCCTGCGCGACCCCGAAGACGTTCAGGCCGCGATCGCCGTAACGGTCCTG
>CAIPGK010000368.1 GCA_903864575.1 uncultured Chloroflexota bacterium | reverse complement strand
GGCCGATCGAACCATTCGGCGGGTGGCCTCCCGGCTCGCACGGTCGACATGTCCGGTACAAACCAGCGGAGCGATCCCCTGACAAAGCCCGGACAGCGTGCAGGATCATCGTTGCAGCGCGGCCCCGCGCTGCCGCCGTTCGTCCCGTTCGGGCAACACGCAGCGCGCCTCCCGGTCCCGGCATGGACACTCCTGCCCGGTCCGAACGGTGTTGCGCCTGCCAGCGCGAAAGGATGCTCCCATGTGCGGCGTTTTCGGCTACATCGGCGAACGGACCGACCTGGCTGCCGACCTCCTCCGTGGCCTCCAGACCCTCGAATATCGCGGCTATGATTCCTGGGGCATCGCCCTTGCCGCAGGCGACCTCATCGATGTCACCAAACAGACCGGACGGATCGTCGGTCGCTCGCACGAGGCAGAACCGACCGATATGGGTTTCGGGCACACGCGCTGGGCGACCCACGGCGGCGTGACCGAACCGAACGCGCACCCCCATCTCGACTGCAGCGGGCGCGTCGCGGTGATTCACAACGGCATCATCGAAAATCACCGCGCCCTGCGGAACGAGTTGCTCGATCGCGGCCACCGATTCACCTCGGAAACCGACAGCGAGGTCGTCGCCCACCTCATCGAGGACCGGCTGGCCGCGGGCGATGGTCTGCCCGCGGCTCTCTCAGCCGTCTTCTCCCTCCTCCAGGGCTACAACGCGATCGTGGTCATGGACGTGGCGACCCGCGAAATGGCCGCCACGAAGCGCGTATCGCCGCTCGTCGCGGGCGTCAGCGCCGGAGGGTGCTACATCGCCTCCGATGCTCTCGCGCTGCGGCCCCACGTAGATGGCGTGATCTATCTCGAGGATCACCAATTGCTTCGCATGTCCCGCGAGGGGATCTCGTTGTTCGAGCGCGAGACGCTCGAGCCGATTCCGACCAATCCGGTCGCTCTCCACTTCGAAGCAGTCGACTCATCGCTCGGAGCGTACCCGCACTTCATGGCGAAGGAAATGGCCGAACAGCCCGGCGTGATCAGACGCCTGATCGCCACGGGCCGCGAGCAAATAGAAGCGCTTGCCGCCGCCATGCGCGCGGCGAACCAGATCGTGCTGCTCGGCTGCGGCACCGCCGCCAACGCGGCGATGACCGGGCGGTACCTCCTTTCGCAGGTGGCAGGGATGCCGTCGCAGGTGGTCGCCGGATCGGAATTCGCCCTGGTCGAACCGTTCATCGACGAGCGCACCTTTGTGATCGCCCTCTCGCAGAGCGGCGAGACGGTGGACGTCATCGAAGGGATGCTTGCCGCCCGCGCCGCCGGCGCGCAATTGGGCGCCCTCGTAAACGTGCCGAACTCGACGTTGGACCGGATGGTCGATCTCCGGGTCCACCTCGGCGCCGGGGCCGAACAGTGCGTACTCGCCACAAAGTCGTACACGGCGAAGGTGACCGCCCTGCTGCTCGCTGCGCACGCCGTCGCAGGAACCATCGATCGTGGCATCACGCTCGCGGGCCTCGCCGCGGACGGACTGGAGGCAATGCTCGAAGATCGCGCGGCCGATCCGGTCCGTGAGGTCGCACACCACATTACGGCGGCCTCCAGCCTGTTCGTCATCGGGCGGGGTCTCTCATTCCCATCCGCGCTGGAGGCGGCGCTCAAGATCAAGGAAGTGTCCTACATCCACGCCGAGGGCTTCGCGGCCGGCGAACTCAAGCACGGCGTCATCGCACTCATCGAGCCGGGTACCCCCTGCATGGTCTACGCGCCTGCCGATGCGACCCGCGCCGACGTGCTTTCGGGAGCCATGGAACTCAAGAGCCGCGGCGGGTACATCATCGGCGTCGGTTCCGAGCCGGACCCGGTGTTCGATGTTTTCATTGCCGCTCCCGATGTGGCGGAAGCCTTCCCGATCGTCGCTGCGCTGCCTGCGCAGATGCTGGGCTAT
>CAIPGK010000367.1 GCA_903864575.1 uncultured Chloroflexota bacterium | reverse complement strand
CCAGCCGTGGCTGGACATCGACGAGATGGGGTTCGCCAGCGTGGTGGTTTCCAACGGCGAACCGGCGCTCGCCGAACGCGTCGCCCGGGCGCTTGCCGAGCAGGCGTGGAACGAGCGCGAGGCGTTCATGGAAACCGAACTGGTTCCTGTTCGCGAGGCGATCGCCCGGGCGCTGGCGCGGCCCTCCGGCGTGGTGGTGCTCTCCGATCTCGCCGACGGCACCGGGGCGGGCTCCCCGGGCGACGCCACCGCGGTCATCGCGGCGCTGCTCGAGGCCGATCCCGCGCTCCCGGCCTACGTCTGCGTGCGAGACCCCGGGGCCGCGAGCGAAGCCATCGCCGCCGGTCGCGGCGCGGCCGTCTCCATCGACGTCGGCGGGAAACTCGACACCGTCTACAACCGCCCGGTGCGCGTGGAGGGCGTGGTCACGTTTGCCGGCCCGGCCCGGTTCCGTTTTGCCGGCGGCGGCTACACCGGCGTCGAGATGGACATGGGCGACTGCGCGGTGATCCGCGCCGGAAACGTCCACCTCCTGATCCTCGGCAACACGGTGATGACGGTCGATCCCGCCATGTACCGGGCGGTCGGGCTGGAGCCTGCCGATGCGCGGATCGTGGTCGTCAAGAGCCATATCCAGTTCCGGGCCGGGTACGAGAACATTGCCGACGAGATCATCCTGCTCGACAGCCCGGGCATGAGTTCCGATCACCTCACCGAGCTCCCCTTCCGGAGAATCCCGCGACCGATGTTCCCGTGGGACCGGGAGATGGAGCCGTCGTTCACCGTCATGCGCCGGAGCATGGCGGACCCCAATCAGGTCCCTGGGGGGCGCCACGGGGCGCGCCGGGAATGACGCGCGGCGTGGGCCGCGCACGTGAAAGGACAGATCGAAGATGACGGACCTTTCGCTCAACCGCCGTCGAATGCTGCAAATGGCAGCCGCCGGCCTCGGAGCCGGAGCTTTCGGCTACCGCATCCCGCTCTCCACTCTGGCGCAGGAGAAGGATTACTCGGGGGTGGTGCTGCGCGGGCTCGGTCTCGCGGGCACGGCCTGGAATCCGGCCGTCGAGCAGTTCGCCAAGGAGTTCGAGGAAGCGACCGGGGCCAAGGTGGAATGGGACTTCCAGCCCTGGGAGCAGACCATGCCCAAGCTCCAGGCGGACCTTGCCGCCGGCACCCCGCAATACGACTTCTTCTGCAACGACATCGAGTTCCAGTACACCGTCTACCCGTCGCTGATGCCGATCAACGACATGATCACGGCGCGCGGGTACGACATGGAGAACTTCTTCGAGCCCGTCTACAAGTACGGCGAGGGCGTCATCGGCGGGCAGGAGGGCGTCCGCTACGGCCTGCCGATCCGCGTCGGCGCATCCTGGGTCTTCTACCGCACCGACCTCATTCCCGAATTCCCGACGACCTGGGCCGATTACGAGAAGACGCTCGGCGACCTGACGAAGGACGGCGCCTACGGCCTCGGATTCGCCGGGGTCCCGGCGCAACTCGTGAAGCTCTTCCTCGCCCGCTTCTGGTCGATGGGCGGCTCGCTGCTCAGCGAGGACTGGGAGCCGACGGTCAACAGCGAAACCGGCGTGAAGGCGCTCACCGCCCTCTACGACGCGATGAAGAACTACGCGCCTCCGGGCATTCTCGCGTGGGACAACCCGGACGCCTCGAACGCATTCCTCAATGGCGACGTGGCCGTGCTCGAGGGCTGGGCCAGCTTCATCCTGCCGAGCCTCGAGGACCCCGAGGCCTCCAAGGTCGCCGGCAAGTGGTCGGTCGCCAAGTACCCGGAGAACGGCACCGGGAACTTCACCCAGCACAACTTCGCGATCTTCAACACCTCGAAGAACGCCGAGGCCGCGTTCGACTACATCGCCTACTGCACCGGCGCGGACAACGCGCTCCGGCTGCTCGGCGAGTTCAACGAGGAGAGCCCGCGCAAGTCCGCCTGGATCGACCCCGCGACCCTCGACAAGCAGCCCTATCTCTCGGCGGTGGTGGAGGCCT
>CAIPGK010000366.1 GCA_903864575.1 uncultured Chloroflexota bacterium | reverse complement strand
TGCCCACCACTACGCTGCTGCGCTGCTACCTTGTGCCCACACTTCGTGCGATCGGCGGAGATGTCTCCGCGTGGCGATGGAACTGGGCGGCCTCTGCTTCAGCAGAGGCCGCGGGCGTTCCGGGCGTTCGCGATTCCATGGCGGGCGAAGGCTCTCCGCGCTAGCGGTGCAGTTGGCGCAGGTCGCTGTTGGTGGCGAGGAGGGCTTCGACCTCGGCGCGGGTGGGGACGCCGGTGGGGCCGATGCCGGTGAGGCTGAGGGCCGCGGTGGCGTTGGCGAAGCGGCCGGCGTCGATGGCCGAGGCGGATCGGTCGGAGGCCTTGACGAAGAAGGCGGTGGCGAAGACGTCGCCGGCGCCGGTGAGATCGACGGTCTTGATGGGAAAGCCGGGCAGATCGGCCCGCGCGCCGCCGTAGATGATGCGGGCGCCCTGGTCGCCGAGGGTGACGACGCCGAGGCGGCGGGCGCCGACCCATTCGACGACCTCGCGGGCCTGGGCGATCTCCTCGTCGGAGACGATGACCGCGTCGAGGCGGGACATGAGGTCGGCCGGGAGGCGGAGGGGGATGTGCTTGACGAGGCCGTTGGCGGTGGTGCGCCAGTCGCGCATCCAGCCCTGCGGGGTCGCGCCGAGGAACTCGGGCTGGAGGATGCCGGTGGTGCGGAGGTCGATTTCCTGACAGATCGGGCCGAGGTGGATGATCTTCGCGTTCAGCCAGTGGGGCGGGATGCCCTTGAGGTCAATCTCGCCGGCCCAGCTGCGAACATGCTGGGTGCGGCGGCCGCCGCTGTAGCGGTTAACGAAGATGGTGGGGTGATCGGCGTCCTGGACGATGATCTGGATCCGGTCGGCGTACTCCTCGAGCCCGGGGATGGCGATGCCGTCCGCGACCTGCCCGTACTTGCCGCGGGTGATGACGCCGACGCGGAGGCCGAGGTTGGCGGCGGTGAGGGCGGAGTAGATGGAGGTGCCGCCGAGGACGGCCGTGCCGTCTTCGAGCAGGTCGGCGCAGATGTGGCCGATGACGAGGTAATCCGGGGCCTTCGCGGATTGGGCGGCCGTGGGACGGGCGCGCTCGCCGCGGATGGGCTCCCGGACATAGGCCGGGGGCAGGGAGGCGTCGCGCTTCTTGCGGTGGGCGACGCCCCCGCGGCGGCGGCGCTTCGGCTTGCCGTCCTGGCCGTCCTGGCCGTCCTGCGGGATCGGTGAGGTCGGATCAGCCACGGGGTTGCACCGTGACGCGGCGCATGGAGCCTTCGCCGCTGGATTCGGTGACGACATCGGGGTTGTCGCGCAGGGTGAGGTGGACGATGCGGCGCTCATTGGGCGGCATCGGCTCCAGCTGGATGGGCCGGCGGGAGCGGGCGACCTGGCGGGAGACGCGCTCGGCGAGGCCGATGAGGCTCTCCTCGCGGCGGGTGCGGTAGCCCTCGACATCGACGACGACGCGGGTCCAGTCGTTGACGCGGCGGTTGCAGAGGAGATTGACGAGGTACTGCAGCTGGGCGAGATGCTCGCCGCGGCGGCCGATGAGCATGCCGAGGTCCTGCCCGAGGATGTCGATGTAGATGGTGGGCGGGTCGTCGGGCTCGGCGGGCATCATCGAGGGGTTGTCGATGGCCATGACCTCGGCGCGGATGCCCATGTGGCCGAGGAGTTCCTGGACGATTTCGCGGGCGACGGCCTCGTCGGCCTCGTCGACCCGGTCATCGGCGGCGCGGCGCTCGGCACGGGGCG
>CAIPGK010000365.1 GCA_903864575.1 uncultured Chloroflexota bacterium | reverse complement strand
CGACTGATTGCTCGCGTCGAAGACACGCACCATCTCCGGGATCATGGCGTTGCGCACAAAACTCAGCACCGGTAGCTGCACGCCGGCCCGGCGACACCGATTCAGTGCCTCCGTAACGTCGGCCACGGTTCCGGCGCAGGTAAGCTCGCTGACGATCGCATCGCTCACGAGCTGACCCGCAAGCTCTGGTCCCGCATTCAGGTAGGTCGCGCGAATCCGCTCGAGCAGATCCACTGCAACGCCGGACTCCCGCGCGACGTTGGGGAATTCGGCAAGGCAGGTCGCGACAAGAGGTCGTGCTGCGTCACGCGCCCGCACCGGATTGGCATCGACCGCCACGACGGTCGAGCATGCGATCTCGATCGCATCGGGGTCGCGGCCGGCGGCTTGCGCGGCGGACCGGACGATCGCGACCGCCCGCTGCGTACAGGCGGCCGAGACGCATCCGTTGAGGAGCACGCCGTCCGCAATCTTCCCGGCCAGCGCGAGCGCCCGGGGCCCGGTGACTCCAGGGCAGATCGGCGCCCTCGTCGTTCATGTCAGCGAGTGCAAGAGATTCTCGAATTCGCCCAGCGATGCCAACTGACGAACGGCGAGTGCGAGCGAGGCTTGCGATGGCCGGTAGGACGGGTTGGGCAGCGCCACCACCCGCATTCCGGCTCGCCATGCCGACTGGATTCCGGGTTCGGAATCCTCGACGGCCAGAGCCCGCGGGGGTGCGACGTCGAGGCGCTCACAGGCAAGCAGGTAGACATCCGGCTCCGGTTTGCCGTGCAGCACCTCGTCCGACGAGGCGATCGCCGAGAAGCACTCCGTCACACCAAGCTCGTCCAACACGAAGTTGATGATTTCGATCGGAGAAGACGAAGCGATTGCGATGGGTAGCATAGCCGAGCTCGCCCGGACCGCATCGACGGCTCCCGGCAGAATCTTCAACCGCTCTTCGTACAAGTGAATTCGACGCTCGATCAGCCTGTGTCCCACCTCCTCGTCCGGAAGTCCCGTCGGATGACGAAGATTGATGAGTTCGGCACACTGCCGCATGTTCGTACCGAGGACAGACAACTGGTCCATCCTCGACCACGCACCTCCGGTAAGCCCGGCGACCAGATCGCGGCGAGCCTGTTCCCAATCCTCCTCGGACTCGATGAGCACACCATCGAGGTCGAAGACGACTGCCTCGATGGCTGACGCGGCCTTCGAATCAGCTGACACCGGAAACCCAGCGCACGATGCCGCTCCAGAGTGGTCGGTACCCAGCCCACGAAACGAACTCGGGCGGCAGCCAATGAGGCGCACAGTCGGAGGCAAAGGTGGCCGTGCGCCCCTTTTCGACCTTGCGCACTGAAAGCAGCGGGTCGCCACTTACCGTCGCCAGGGTTTCGGTGCCTGCCTTCGCCACCACGCGGTTGTATCCGAGCACGGATGGCCAGGGCATCGGTACCCCGGCGATCGCGGGATGATCGTTCTGCAGCACTTCGGGTGCGACGCCCTCCGGTCGCTCCACCCGGTCGTCGACAAT
>CAIPGK010000364.1 GCA_903864575.1 uncultured Chloroflexota bacterium | reverse complement strand
CCCGGTCCGCATCTTCGCCACCGATCTGGATGACCGCGCCATCGCCTTCGCCCGGCGCGGCATCTATCCTGCGGCGTCGCTCGCCGCGCTGCCCCCGGAAAGCATCGCCCGTCATTTCGTGCCAGTGGACAACGGGTTCGAAATCGCCAAGGAGGCGCGGGCGCTCGTCGTCTTCGGCCAGCACGATCTCGTGCAACGGCCCCCGTTCCCGAACATCGATCTGCTGCTCTGCCGCAACGTGCTCATCTACTTCTCGCCCGAACTTCAGGAGCGGGTGCTGCAGGCGCTCGCCTACTCCCTGAACGAGGGCGGCTACCTCGTTCTCGGTCGCACGGAGTCCACTTCACGGTTGCCGGACTTCTTCGAACCGGTCGATCGGGTGAACCGCATATACCGCCGCGCCGGCGCGCGCGCGCCGCTGCCAGGCATTCTGCCGAGCCGGCCGCGCCCCGCCGCACAAGTGCGCCCGGCCAGCGCGGCGCCGGCCCCGCTCTCGCCGCTGGCGGTGACCGGCATGCCGCTGCTGGCGGAGTTCGAGACCGACCGGCTCCCCTTCGGCCTCGCCGTCATCGACCGCCGCTACGACATCCGCTCCATCGACCTCCCCGCGCGGCGACTGCTGGGCATTCACGGCATCGCCATCGGCGAGGATTTCATCCACCTCGCCCAGCGGGTGCCCTCCAGTGCGCTGAGGTCGGCGATCGACACCGTATTCCGCAATGGCGAACCGTCCGCCCTCGAACCGGTGATGACCACCGACACCGCCACCGGCGAGGAGCGCCACGTCGCGATCACCTGCTACCCCGGCAGGCTCCGCGAGGGCGGCGCGGCCGATCTCGCGCTGGTCGTGGTCACGGATGTCTCCGATTCGGTGCAATCGCACCGGGCGCACGAGGAACAGGCGGCCTCGCTTCTCCACCTCGTCGAAGCCAACCGGCAACTGTTGACCGCCAATCAGGAACTCACCCTCGCCCTTGCCGACGCCAAGGTCGCGAACGAGCAGGCGCACGTCGACGCCGCCGCCGCGCAGGCCAATGTGGAGGAGATTCTCACCCTCAACGAGGAACTGCAGGCGGCGAACGAGGAATTGGAAACCCTCAACGAGGAGACCCAGGCCACCGTCGAGGAACTCAAGGCGAGCAACGACGAACTCGCCCTCCGCGAGCAGGATCTCCGCACCCTTACCGCCACCCTCGCGTCGGAGCGCGATCGCCTCGCCAGCATTTTGCAGTGCATCGGCGATGCGGTCGTCGTGATCGACCGGAACGGCGATGTCGTGCTCTCCAATGGTGTCTGGGACGATCTGAATACCCGCGAGGGCGGCAAGGTCGTCCCGCTGGATGCACATGGCGAGCGGCTCCCTCAGGACCAGGACCCCCTGCGCCGAGCTGCCCGTGGTGAGGAGTTTCTCGAGGAATTCACCACCGGGTCGGGCGACAAGCGACGCTGGTTCGAGGCGCATGGCCGTCCCTGGACCGATGGCGAACGTTCGGGCGGGATTCTCGCCATCCGCGACATCACCGAACGCAGCCTTCGCCTGCTGCAGGATGACTTCATCGCGGAGGTGAGCCACGAACTCCGCACGCCGCTGACCGTGATGTACAGCTCGCTGGAACTGGCGCGGAACATCCTCGCCGGCCATCCGGAGGCGGCCGATGCGCTCGAGTTTGTCGACATGGCCTGGGCGATGGCCCAGCAGCAGGGCAGCCTTGTCGACGACCTGCTCGACACCGCCCGCCTTGCTGGCGGCGGCATCGTTCTGACCCGCACCGAGGCCGATCTCGCCGCGCTGGTGCGCGATTCCGTCGACGCCGCGCGCCTCGTCGCCGGCGATCACCGGATCATCTACGACGGTCCGTCCGGTCCTGTTCCAGCGGAGATCGACGCCAACCGCATCCGGCAGGTGTTGATGGCGCTCCTGCACAACGCGCGGGACTACTCGCCGCCCAAGTCGGACATCCTGGCGAGGCTGACGGTCGATCGCGGCATGGCCACCGTGTCAATCAGCGATTCCGGGGTCGGCATCTCCCCGGAGGACATCGACCGCATTTTCGGCCGTCTCAGCCGGGCCGATTCCTCACGCCGCATCCACCACCGGGGCCTGGGGCTCGGGCTCTACATCGCCCGTGAAATCGCGCTCGCGCATGGCGGGGAAATCTCGGTCGCGTCAACTCCCGGCGAAGGCTCGGTCTTCACCGTCAAGCTCCCGCTGAAGCAGGCAGCGCCGGCTGCCGTGAAGCAGAAGAAAAAGGCGTAACGTTCCGTGGCGGCGTCCGTGAGATTGGCCCGGCCCTACGCCTTCCCGCCCGAGCCGAGCACGCCGATCCGATGGCGCGCGGCGGCGATCACGGCATCGCGGGCGTCACCAAGCACGGCGCGGGCGTCGGTCTCGTGACCGGGCTGCACGGCGCTCGCCCGCAAAGCGTTCATGAACTCCCGCTGCAACGCGGTGGAGAGGTTGACCTTCGTGATCCCGGCGCGAATGGCGGCGGCGAGGCTGGCGTCATCGACCCCCGAAGAGCCGTGCATCACCAGCGGGACCCCGGCGGCGTCGCGCAGTGCCGCGATCCGGGCGATGTCGATTCTCGCTCCGGTCGCCGCCATCCCGTGCACGGTGCCGATCGAAACCGCCAGCGCGTCCACCCCGCTCTCCGCGACAAACCGGCGCGCCTCATCCGGGTCCGTAAACCCGTCAACTGGCGCGCGGTCGCCCACGTGGCCGACCTGCCCGAGTTCGGCCTCGGCGCTCGCGCCCACGGCGTGCGCGGCCGCGACCACCTCGCGGCTGCGGGCGACGTTCTCCGCGAAGGGAAGATCCGCGCCGTCGTACATGACCGACGTGAATCCCGCCGCGAGGGCGTCCCGCACGGCGGCGATGTCCCGTCCGTGGTCGAGATGCAGCGCCACGGGAACCGGGCATTCGGCGGCCAGCGAGCGAACGATCGCGGCGATGGTCCCCAGCCCGGCGTAGGATGCCGTGCGCGGGCTGACCTGGATGACGACCGGCGACCGCTCGGCAACCGCCGCGCCGAGCGCGGCCTGCACCATCTCGAGATTGAAAACATTGAACGCGGGAATGGCGTAGCCACCCTCGCGCGCCGCCGCCAGCATGTCCCGCCCGCCTGTCAGCGCCATCCTGTCCGCCACTCCCGTCATCGCATCCCTCGCCGCTCGCACATGGCTATCATAGTCCCGTTCAACCTCGACCCGTCAGCCGGGAGCGGCAGGAAGGCCCCCATGACCCCCGACAGGACGCCCGATCTCGACGTGCTTTCGCTCGGCATGATGATGGGAGAGGTCAGCCCCCGGCAGGCCGGGAACACCGTTGCCGATGCGCCGGAGCTGATGCTCACCCCGTCCGGGTCCGCCACCATCTTCGCCATCGCCCTCGCGCGGCTCGGCGCGCGGGTCGGCGCCATCTCCCGCGTCGGGGACGACGACCTCGGCCGCTGGATGAGCTCCGCCCTTGCCCGCGCCGGGATCGACGCCAGCAACGTGGCCGCCGTGCCGGGACAGCTGACCCCGCTCGCGCTCGCCAGCGTCGATGAGCAGGGCCGAAAGTCCTACAGCTTCTACCGTTTCGGGGGAACCTGCGATCCGCTCTCCACCCTGCGCGCCGCGGACGTGCCGGATTCCGCGCTTCGCCGCGCCCGCGTCTTCGATGTCGGAGAGGCCAGCCTGCGCTCGCCCGACCTG
>CAIPGK010000363.1 GCA_903864575.1 uncultured Chloroflexota bacterium | reverse complement strand
GCCGACCTCGTCGTCGACCGCGCCGAAATTGGCATAGCCGCCGATAGGCAGCCTGGTCGCCTCTCGGAGCGCGACTAGCGCGGCGGCGACGGTTTCGGAATCGACGCAGTTGACCAGGATCGCCGCCGGTCCCAGCGGCTCGACCGCCGTGACCGCGGCCGCGAGCGTTTCGCCGCTCATCAACCGTGGCGGTTCCGCCTCCCGGCCCGGGAGGCAGACGAATCCGACCGTGACGGGGGCGCCGGTCTCAACGGCGGCGCTCAGGGCGATGACCGCCTCCGCGATGGATGGCATGGTCTCAACCATGATGAAATCCACCCCCGCTGCGGCGAGATTGCGCGCCTGCCGGCGATGCTCCGCGAGCGCCGTCTCCGGATCCGGCATCAGCCAGGGGGAGTAGCAATCCTCGAGGGGCGCGATCGATCCCGCCACCAGGGCGTCATCTCGCCCCGTCGCGACCCGCGCCTGCTGCGCGAGTCTCACCGCGAGCGTGTCGAGCGCTGCAGCGTCATCAGGGTCCATCCCCGCTTTCGCAAGCGTACGGCCGGTGGTGCGGAAGGTGTTGGTGATCACCACATCTGCGCCGGCATGCAGGTTTTCTTCGTGAATGACCTGCACGAGATCGGGCCGCTCGATCACCCCGAGCGCGGACCAGAGCGGAAGGGTCGTCGCCAATCCGCGACGGTCGAGGTCGGTGCCGGTCGCAGCATCGAGAAGGACGGTCTTCCCGGCGGCGAGCCGCGCGGGGAGACCGTCCGGATACGAGGGAGTCTTCACGCCCAGACTAGAACAGCGACGAGATGAACGCCGCCGCCTCCATCGAAGCAGCGCCGTTCTTCATCCCGATCATGTAGGCGACCAGCACCAGAACCAGCGTCAGGACGGACGCGATCAGGGAGCCCATCGCCCGTTCGTGGGCCGTCGGCCGATTCCCGGCCCACCCATGCTCGAGGCCGACGGTGATGATTGCGGCAAGCGCCGCGAGATAGTGCAGGTTCGAGTTTCGCGCCCCGCCGCCCATGAGCAGGAAACCGAGCACATACTGGACCAGCAGGAGCAGCGCCGCGATCATCGACAACGGACGCGCAAAGCCGATCTCCCGCCCCGTCACCCGCAGGACGTTCACGATCACAAGAACAAGGAACGCAAGGACGACCAATCCCCCGACAATTTCGTGCAACCCTGCCATGTCCGATGCTCTCCCTTCGGCCGCCTAGCGGCGGCGCCCCATCTTCCCCGCCATCATTATCGCCGCAGCGAGGCCAAGTGCGCCTGCGGCCGCCATCGCGGTCGGTTTCGCCTCCGGCCCCGGCAGCACGACCTTGCCGTCACCGTAACTCTGGAAGAGCCGGCCCCAGCGCGTGTCGAGCGCATCGATCACCCGCTTCCGACCCACGACCGGGTACCAGTAGACGTTGTGATAGAAGTTCGAGGCGAAGAAGCTCCAGGGAACGATCGGAGTGTGAAGCAGCGGCTTCTCCAGCCACTTGAGCGGTCCGTGATAGATCAGGTGCTGCCCCTTGGAAGCGAAGGTGTCCTCCTTGACGAACTTCCAGTCCTCGAGCGAGATGTCATACCCGACGATCTCGATGTCCTTCGGGTTTCCCACGCCCAGGCCACGCTCGTGCGCCAGACGGATGAAGGGCAGTTCCATCGGGTCGAAGCCCTGCATTTTCGCGCTGATCGCGTCGATCGCCACCTGATCGGCGCTGGCGAGCAGGAAGTCCTTCTCGTGCGGCCGCATCGCGCGGGGACCCGCGCCGTCCCCTGCAAAGGTGCCGTCCATGACCGCGAACAAGCCGCTGTGGATGTCCTGCTGGATCTGCAGGAGATCGACCAATGTCTCATGGATGACGGGATGGGTGAGGTGGCGCCTGTTGTTCAGCAACCCGCCGAACGCGTTCTTCATGGCACCGGTAATCGTCGTGAAGACGTGCGTCTTGACCGTAGGCAACTGGATGATGTTCCGGTCGTAGAACATCTTCGGGACGTGCACGCCCTCCGGGAAAATCTGGTCCAGCACGAGAAAGGGCCGCTTCGGCTCGTACCGCACCCACTCCACCTGCGGCTCGTACAGGTGCACGTTGGCGACGCCGTATTTGTCGACCACGTACTTGTGCTTGTTGTTCCGCTCGCCGACCCGCGCGTCGACGACGACGGTTCCATTGTGCGCTGCGATCAGATTCCGGTATCCGTCGCCCTCGAGGGTGCGGATGACCCCCTCGAGTTGCCACGGCGTCGAACTGCACGCCGGGTACCACGTCTGCCATGAGATGTTGATCTTGAGGATCGTATCGTGATCCTTCGGCAGCGCCTGCTCGGACCCTGCGAGGTGCATCACCTCGGTGATGTCCGAAAGCACCGTCTCCGGGCGGGTCTTCAACGCCGCGACCTTGCCGCGGCCGGGAAAGTTCTCGGGAATCATGGGTGTCTGGTCCTCCAGGCAACGCTCTCCGGAACGGCTTCCGGCGCGTCCCTCTCGTCCGGCGATGCTAGTTCGTTGGCCTGTCGCGGGTCAAGCATTGCCGCTGCATTGGCGGAGTGGTTTCCGAACATGATCCCGAGGGTTCCCATTGCACGCCGGGTCAGCCGGGTTGCTGGTACATTCACCTCACCGGACGTTTCATCCTTCGCGGAGCCTTCGATGACCGTTTCCCAGCCAGCAGACCCCGGCGAACCGACTACCTCGCACAAGCTCTGGACAACGCTCGCCGACGCATTCGCCGCCTCGACCATCATGCTCCGTGACACCGACGTCTTCGATGAACCGGTCGCTGCCGCCATCCTGACCTCGCTCGAGCAGGCTCGCGCCGCGGCCCCTCAGGGCGACACGCCCCTTTCCCTGCTCGTCGTTGACTTCGAAACTCGCATCGACGCCCTCATCTCACGGGAAGCGGCAGGCGCGGCCACCGTTGCCCGGTCTCGAGCCGATCTCGGGGCTGCGGCCGCCCGTCTCGCCGTCCGCGACGAACTGCTCGCCCTTGCCGCGGCGCTTGGCACGCTCCGTCTCAGCGCGCTCGATCTCGCCGAGGCTCACGTCTTCACGCTGATGCCCGCCTTTGCGGAAGGACAGGCCATCCAGCCGACCTCCCTCGCCCATTGGCTCGGCGGAATCGCTGGCCCACTGGAACGGGCCGCCGCCCGGATTCGAGCGGCAGTCTCCGAGGTCAACCGGTCCCCGCTCGGCGCAGGGTCGCTCGCCTCGACCGGGTTGGCCATCGACCGCGAGGCGGCCGCCCATCTG
>CAIPGK010000362.1 GCA_903864575.1 uncultured Chloroflexota bacterium | reverse complement strand
GTTCTCCCTCACGCCCCGCCGGCCAGTCCGGCCGGGTCATCACGCGAACGGCGGATGTTTCTCCGCGCCGGTGAGCACCCGCGCGCCATCCTGCTCGATCACCACTACGTCCTCGATGCGGACACCCCCCCAGCCTTCGAGATAGATGCCCGGCTCGATGGTCACGACATGACCCGGTTCGAGGCGGTTCTCGTCGCCCTTGCGCAGGCTCGGAGCTTCATGGACCTTGATGCCCAGTCCGTGCCCGAGACTATGGGTGAAAGCCTCGCCATGCCCGGCGGCCTCGATGACCGATCGCGCAAGGGCGTCTGCCTCTCCGCCGGTCATCCCTGAGGAGATGCCCGCAATGGCGGCCTGATTCGCCGCAAACACTACATTGTAGACCGACTTCAACTGCTCCGTCGGTTCTCCGATCCAGATCGTTCGGGTCAAGTCCGCCGCGTAGCCACGCAGACCAGCGCCCATGTCGATGATGATCGGCTCTCCGGCCTCGAACGGCCGGTCTGTTGGGTCGTGGTGCGGCCTGGCGGCGTGCGGCCCGGACGCGACGATGGTCCCGAATGCCGGACCGCTCGCGCCGTGGTCCCGCATCGCCTGGTCGAGGCGCGCGGCGAGTTCCTGTTCGGTCATCCCCACCGTCACGTTGCGGGTCACTTCCTCGAACACTCGGTCGGTGATGCGAATGACGGTTTCAATAGTGGCGAGTTCCTCTTCGTCCTTGCAGGCGCGCAAAAGATCGACGTGTTCGCCCAGGAGCCGAAGCTCTCCGGCGCCAGCCAATCCCTTGAGGATGCCGTTGTAGTCCGCGACGGTCAGCGCGTTGTCCTCGATCCCAACGGTTTTCAATCCCTCGTCCCGCAATAGCTGGCCGAGCTTGAGCGGCCAGGGGCGCCCCCAGTCGACAACCGCGACCGACGGGTGAACCTCGGCTCTGGCCCACGGGGCGTTGACGGTGCTGGTGAGGAACCGCGCCCGGGAGCGGTCAACGAGAACAACCCCAGAGGATTCATCAGGGCCGTGATCGTCCACGAAGAATCCTGACAGGAACGAACGGTTCGGCGGGTTGCTGACTATCACCGCGTCGAGATCGTTCTCCCGCAACATCGCCTGAATCCGTGCGATTCGCTCGCTCATGATCCTGCCCGCTCCTTTCGTGCCCGCTCGATCAGGTAGCGAGCCGCGAGCTCGTACCCTGTTGGCCCAAACCCCGCGATCTGACCGACCACAACCGGCGCAATGACCGAATGGTGCCGAAACTGCTCGCGAGCGTGGATGTTCGAGAGATGAACCTCGACTGTCGACGTGCCGACCGCGGAGAGCGCATCGCGAACGGCGATGCTGTAGTGGGTGAGCGCGCCGGGATTGATCGCGATGCCGATGGCGTTTCGGCCGTCCTGCTGAATCGTATCGACGATGACGCCCTCGTGATTCGATTGCATCCAGATGACCGAGACTTCGGGCGCGAGGTCTGCAACCAGAGCCCGTACCGAGGCCTCGATGTCGGCGAGCGTCAGATGACCATAAATGCCTGGTTCGCGAGTGCCCAACATGTTCAGGTTTGGACCATTCACGACAAGAAGGTGCCCAGTCAACCGATCCGCCGCCATCGTTCCTCCGCGTCATCGTCGTCGTGGGGTCGCATCGAACCTCGCGCCCGCGGAATTATCCCAGCACGGGGTCCGCTTCGATCAACCGACGCAGTTCCACGATCTGGTCGCGCAGCAGGGCGGCCTTTTCGAACTCGAGGTTCTTGGCCGCCTGTTTCATCTGACTCTCGATGTCCTTGACCATTCTCGCAAGTTCATCCCGTGGCAAGTCCCTGATGATGCCGGGCTTCTCCTTGCCGGCCTGGTACTGGCCGGATTCCTCGGCGACCTGCTTCATGCGGTCGGAAATGTCCCTGATTTCCTTGACGATGCCCTTTGGCTCGATGCCGTGTTCCTCGTTGTAGGCAATCTGGATGGCGCGGCGCCGGTAGGTTTCTTCGATGGCGGCTTTCATCGAGCGGGTCATGTTGTCGGCATACATGACCACCTGACCATCGAC
>CAIPGK010000361.1 GCA_903864575.1 uncultured Chloroflexota bacterium | reverse complement strand
TGCCGTCAACAGCCGGATCGCGGTCTGGACCCGGCCGGATACCTCCTCCACGACCTGGAGCTACAGCGCCCAGTTCGGCACGGACGGCTCCGGCGACAGCAACTTCAGCAACCCGCAAGGCGTCGTCGTCTCGGCGGACGCGCGAACCGCCTGGGTGGCCGACTCCGGCAACAACCGGATCGCGATCTGGACGCAAAGCTGACCGCCTGACCGGTCCACGCAACCTCGTCACCACCGCCGCATTCCCCCTGCGGCGAGGGAAGAACCGGCGGCCCCTGCTTCGGCGGGGGCTGCCGGCGTTCCGGGCGGTGGCAGTGGGATGGACGCCTGCGCGGAGACGCAAGCAGCCTGCATGCGCCCGTCATGAATAATCCGGGCGAGCCCGGATCATGCGTGAACGGAGGCGGCCCGTTCCGGCAGCCCGCCGCCCCGGGGGTGACCGAATCGAGGGGGTCCTGCCCGATCGAATTCAGATCGAATGGCGCCGCGGGCCCGGCCGGATCCGGCGCTGCATGTGCGGAAACGTACCTGATGTGTGCTAGAGTAGTGGGAAATGATCGCCAATCTCAGAACAGCACAAGCGAGCGTTCCGGTTCGGGACCGGACTGCCCGTGCGCGGTTCCGCGGGGAGGATGTCCGGGCATGGATCAGGAACGATTCGACGCTGCGCTGCGGGCGCTTCACGCGGGCACGACGCGGCGGCGCGGTCTCGCCGCGACGCTTGCGGCCATCGTCGGAGCCGCCGCCGCCGCCGTCCCCGGCGACGGCTCCGCGATGCGCGGGAAGCGGTCGGGCTGCTCGCCGAGGTCCTGCGCCAACGGCTGCTGCGACGGCAAGGACTGCCGCCCCGGCACGACGGATCTGGCCTGCGGTTCCGGAGGCGGCCGCTGCCAGCGGTGCTCCGACGGCAGGCGATGCCAGGGCAAGCAGTGCAAGCGCTCGGCGGACGGCTGCACGGCGAAGCGGTGCCCCGACGGGTGTTGCGACGGAACCGTCTGCCTCGCGGGAACCAGCGCCTCCGCGTGCGGAACGCGCGGGGCTGCGTGCACGTCCTGTCCGGTGAACGCGACCTGCCAGGGCCAGAGGTGCCTGCTCCAGCCATGCACCGGGGCGACCTGCCCGGACGGCTGCTGCGACGGCACGATCTGCCGGAACGGGACCTCGAACGCCGCCTGCGGCTCGGGCGGGGACGCGTGCACGATCTGTCCGGTGTACGCGGCCTGCGAGGGCCAGCAGTGCCAACTCGAGCTGTGCAACGCGGCGACCTGCCCGGATGGCTGCTGCAACGGCACGGTCTGCCGGAACGGAACCTCGAACGCGGCCTGTGGCTCGGCCGGTGCGGCATGCGCCGCCTGCCCGACCGGCGAGATCTGCCAGAACCAGCAGTGCCTTGCCGGCAGTTGCAACGCCGGAACCTGCGCCTCTGGGTGTTGCGACGGGATCACCTGCGTGACCGCGACGGGCGCGAGCGCCTGCGGAACCGGCGGGGCGGCCTGCGCCGTGTGCTCGGGTTCGACCCCGACCTGCGCCGGCGGCGCCTGTGTGCAGTGCGCATCGAACCAGGATTGCTCGGGCGCGACGCCAACGTGCAGCAGCGGAACCTGCACCTGTGGCGGGTACGCCTGCGCGACCGCGTGCGATTCCGGGTTTTGCCAATGCGCGAACGACCAGGATTGCACCGGCTCCGGCGGCGCCTGCGTCATGGGCTGGTGCAGCTACCCCTGCAACGCCTCGACCTGCCCGAACGGATGCTGCAGCGGGTCGTACTGCCTCGCGGGAACCAGCGCCGTCGCCTGTGGCGCGGGCGGGTCGACGTGCGCCGCCTGCGGGAGCGACGCCGACACCTGCACCGGCGGAACCTGCACCTGCGGCGGCAACGCGGCCTGTTCGGGCGCCACCCCGCACTGCGTGGGCGGCGCGTGCGTGGCGTGCACATCGAACCAGGAGTGCTCGGGCGCGACGCCGACGTGCAGCAGCGGAACCTGCACCTGTGGCGGGTACGCGTGCGCGACCGTGTGCGATTCCGGGTACTGCCAGTGCGCGAACGATCAGGACTGCACCGGCGGCCTGGGCGCGTGCGTCATGGGCTGGTGCACGAAACCGTAGCGAGCGACGAGGCGGCCCCGCCCCCCCGCCGCCCCGGTTCCCGGTTCATCCCGCTCGTGCCGGAGGCGTCTATCGTCCCGGCCCAGCGATGCCCCCGGCGTCCTGTGCTGTGACGCTACACCCATACATGCACATTGCCATGCTCTGCCGGTAGAATAGACGGGTTGACGTGGGCCGATGGATTCCACGCCTCGAACGGTTTGATGGTGAAGGGGGATCTTCATGAATCAGGACATCCTCAGCGGACTTTCTGACGCCCTCGCCGCGGGAGTGGACCGCCGCAACGGCATTCGCGCCGCCGCTGGCACGCTTGCCGCGGCGCTTGCTGCGTCCACCACGGCCGCGGCGGACAAGCCCCACGCCCGCAAGAAGAGCGGCAACGCCCGCGGCGGCGGCGACAATGCTCCCGACCGCTCCGGCTCCGGCTCCGCATCCAACGGCGACGGCGACGGCCCAGCCAACAGCGCTGGAAAGCGTCCCGGCGCGCCGTCATCCCAGGGCCCGTGCGGGGACGGCTCGAAGCAGGCCAATACCTGCACGAAGAACGCCGACTGCTGCACCAACTACTGCTCGAGTTCTGGCCGCTGCCGCTGCCGGGCCAACGGCGACGCCTGCACCAGCACCACCAATTGCTGCCAGAATCTGAGCTGCCAGAGCGGCGTCTGCACCCCCTCCGGCGCTACCGGGTCCACCGCGTCCACCGGCCCGACCGGCCCGGCCGGTCCGGTCGGACCCACCGGCCCCGCGGGCGGCGCCTCTGGCGGCGGCACGCCGGGCGACACCGGACCCACCGGCAACACCGGCCCGGCGGGCGACAAGGGCGACAAGGGCGACAAGGGCGATCCGGGCGACAAGGGCGACTCCGGGGTCAACGGTGCACCCGGCGATACCGGCCCCACCGGCGCCGACTCCGTGGTCACCGGCCCCACCGGCCCGGCGGGCGCTCCCGGCACCGGCGCTGGCGCAACCGGCGACACCGGCGCAACAGG
>CAIPGK010000360.1 GCA_903864575.1 uncultured Chloroflexota bacterium | reverse complement strand
GGTGATGAACGTGGTGATCCTGCCGGCATGGTTGGCGACCCCGAGAGCGGCATATCGGACGCCGATCATTTCGCGGGACATCTCCACGATGCGCGCGAGCAATCGGTCGAGATCCAGTTCGGTCGCAACCGCAAGCGCGGCCTCGTAGGCTGCCACCGACAGCGAGGCCGGAAACCGCGCCTTCTCGTCCGCCACGATTACGCCTCCCTGGCGCGGCGGCCGGTTTCGCCCCCGATGCGAATCACCCGTGCTGCTCCCCGGACCGGATGAGCATGACCGGGCTCGGCGCGTGGCGCACGACTTCTTCCGCAACGCTTCCAAGGAACCAGCGCTGCAACCCGGTCCGACCGTGTGACGCCATCACAAGAACATCATTCGGCCGCAATGCCGCTACAAGTTCTCGCGCGGCAAGACCTTCACGCGATTCGATCGTCACCGTCATGACCGACCCATGCAGGCGGGCCTGGGTTGCCGCAAGGTAGTCCCGGGCAGCAGCCCGCTCATCCTCGAGGGCCAAATCCAGCGCGGATGTGTCGAGCGCCAGGCCGAATGAGCCGTACTGCTCGAGCCTGCCGAGATCGACAATCCGGACCAGATGCAATGGCGCTCCGACCGCCGCCGCAAGTTCCACCGCCTTTGGCAGCGCCGCCTCACCGATCTCTGACCCATCGAGAGCCACAACCACCCGATCGAACACCGCCACGCTGGAACCCTCCTTGCGAGCGCAGTATGCACTGTCGCTGTTGAGTGAACGATAGACTACCAGCGGGGAACTCCGCAGCCTCCTCGACAGAGGTGATGTCCATGTTGGACGGCCAACTTGCCGACGCGCTTCTCGATCCGGGAGCCTATCCCTGGTCGCCTCCGGAGGTGCGCCGGATCGACACCCACGTATCCCACATTTTCGTTGCAGGGGATCGCGTCGTGAAGATCAAGCGGCCGGTGAATCTCGGTTTTCTCAACTTCAGCCAACCTGAGACGCGACGCGCGGCGTGCATTCAGGAGGACCACCTCAACCGCCGACTGACTCGCGGGGTCTACCTCGGAGTGACGCCAATCACAGCGCGAGGCAATGGGGTGGAGGTTGGCGGCCGGGGACCGATCGTCGAGTATGCGGTCGTCATGCGCCGATTGCCGGAACGCCGGATGCTTGACCAATTGATCGCCTCAGGCCTGACTCCACCGGAGGCGGGCGACGCAATCGCTGATCACCTTATTCCATTCCATCTTGCGGCGCGACGGTGCGGCCCCACCGATGCCCTCACCTGCGCCCAGGTGCAGCTTCGGGTTCTTCTGGAGAACGTGAACCAACTTCACTCCCTGATCCTCCCGACGCCGCAATGCATGACCGAGATCGTCATCGGCGCGATGCTGCGCGCAATTGACGTTCTTGCTGACCAGGTCCGCGATCGCTGCAGGGGCGGGTTCGTCGTCGATGGCCATGGTGATCTTCGGGCCGATCACATTTGCTTCGATGGTGACAGGCCGCAAATCTTTGATTGCATCGAGTTTGACGCTGCCCTCCGGTGCGCGGACATCGCAAGCGATCTGTCGTTCCTGCTTATGGATTTGAAACGGATCGGCGGGCACGGGCTGGCTGCCGCTCTCTTGAATCGCTACCTTTCAGCAGGCGTCGCGCTCCCGGAATCACTGTTGCGGCTCTACACGGCCCACCGCGCGCTCGTGCGGGTGAAGGTCGGGCTGATCGAGCAGGCTGAGGGAATCGGCGAAAATCTCGCCCGCTCGATTGCGGACCATCTCGACGTTGCCTCGGCCGCGCTGATTTCAGCGCGCCCGGTGTTGATCTCCGTGTCAGGGCCGAGCGGATCCGGGAAATCGCACGTTGCGGCCCGCATCGCTCGCGCACTTGGCATTGAGCTTCTGCAATCGGACGCACTTCGGCAAGAATTGGTTCCCAGTCACGATGCTGCGACTCGCTACCATCCGGATCGCGTGGCAGCTGTGTACGCCGAACTGCGCCTGCGTGCCGCCACCACACTCGCCAGAGGAAAGGCCGTCATCCTCGACGCAACATTCCTTGACCCGGGCGAACGCGATCGGGCAGCGGCACTCGCAGCCGAAGCTGGCGCGCCATTCATCCTTGTCCGCGTTCGCGCCAGCGATGCTACCGCACTTCGCAGAATCCGGGCACGCGCCAAGTCTGAACCGACGTTGTCGGACGCGGACGAGGCCGTGTTCTATCGCCAGCGGGCGGCCGCGGACGCGGCGGACGATCACCTCCCGGGCGCCGCAATCGCCCTGGACATTGACAACGACGCCGATGGACCTCCCAAGGTGGATTCGCTCTTCGCCACCCTCGCCGCAGCTGGGCTTCTGACTGATGCGATCACCGGGTGAAGCTGATCATCATGGTGGTCGGCATGGTCAGCCTCCGATCTGGGTCCCGAACAGTTTTCCGACGAAGAAGGTGACGGCAAACGCGATGACGCCAAAGATCACCTGCCGAAATCCGGAGTACCAGACACTGCGCCCGGTAATGATCGTGATCGCCGCGCCAATAATGAACAGGGAGACGAGGCTTAGGCCGATGCTGACCATCAGAGCCGTCTGGCCCGCCCCGAAAATGAATGGAATCACCGGAATGATTGCGCCAATCGCGAACAGCAGGAAGGAGGTGATGCCGGCCTCCCACGCCGATCCTCCGAGTTCCTCCGGGTCAGCGCCGAGTTCCTCGCGAGCGAGCGTGTCAATTGCTGAAGCGCTATCGGCAACGAGTCTGCGCGCAAGTTCCCGAGCCTGATCCTCCGGCAATCCTTTCGCACGGTAGATCAGCGCCAGCTCCTCGGCCTCCTCGTCAGGGTTGGTCTCGAGTTCCGCGCGCTCGATGTCGATCTGGTGCTGGACCAACTCCCGCGCGCTCTGCACCGAGAGCCACTCCCCCAGCGCCATCGAGATCGCGCCAGCTAGCAAGCCGGCAAATCCGGTGACGAGAATCGACTGGCCGGAGAGCTCGGCGCCTGCCACGCCCATGACCAAGCTGGCGTTCGAAAGCAGACCATCGTTCGCCCCGAGAACGGCTGCGCGAAGCGCATTCCCACCCCCCCGGTGCCGTCCTTCATACTGGGCGATGGCTGGTCCACCCATGCCGGTCGGGGAGGACTGTCCGATGACGGAAAAGAGCCGCGCATGCTTTCGTTCGTCATCAGCAAGGCCCGCCAGCGCAGCGTCGGCCTGCCCGGCGTACTTGTCGCTGTCAGCTTCTTCGCGAGCGATCACGGTCGGGAGGATGTAGCTGGCGCCGAACCGCCGCGCCAACGCAATCAACGACCTGGTCCGCCAGCCAGGACCCGTCGGAAGCCCTGTTACCCCTGCCGCCTCCAGTTTCGTCCGCCAAAGGTCGGCATGCCGCGCCTCGGTGTCCGCCATCGACTGGTACACCGAGCGGACATCCGGGTTAGTCTCGATGTCGGCAAGCGCCTGATACAACGCAACGCCGTCGATCTCGCCCTGGAAATTTGCTCGCAGCCGCGCGCGCTCGTCCGCCATGTTCCGTTCTCCCGCCCGTGTGTGTCGACCACTGATGCAACCCGGAATCGCTCCCCAG
>CAIPGK010000359.1 GCA_903864575.1 uncultured Chloroflexota bacterium | reverse complement strand
TGATGGCCACATTCATGAACCAGTTGATCGGGTCGGGCACGCGGTCCCGCCCAATGGCCCACGGGGCGAGCGCCTCCGCCAGCGCGGTCCTGCAGTTGGCATGGTCCGGCGCGCCGAGCTTCTCGTAGCGGACCGGGTCGCAGCAGGCGTACATGATGTCATGCCGCCCTACCGAGTCCTCGATCACCTCGATCAACGGATTGCGCCGGTTGCTCCAGAACTGTTTGCCCTGGGTCAGCATGATGTTGTCGTTCGCCGAGCGGGTGACCGCAGTGGACCCCCACTCCATCTGATCGCCGAGGCTGAAGACGACGCAGTCCGCGACCTGCTTGCCCTCGACGTCGATGATCTGGAGCACCTCGCCGGCGCGCAGTTCGATCGCTTCGGCCGTGCCGGGTCGAATCTGGCGCTGCTTGATCATCATCCGGTTCCTGAGCACGTTGCTCACTGCGTCTCGCCTCCCGGTGGGAAAATCGCCTCTTTGATCCTCGATGGCGAATTATGCAGGAGATGCGAAAACCCGATTGCTGCCGCGCTGGCGCGGGAAACCGGACTGGCGGGCCAGCCGGTCCGGGCATCCTCGCCTCCTGTTGCGTACCATTCCGCTGTTGCGACGTACCGCGACGCTGCGCGGCCCGCCGACGCGAGGCTATCCTGCCGCATCCGCCGCCGCCATTCCAGGAGTGACCCGATGTCGATCTGCCCGAATTGCGCCATCCCGGTGCGCGACGGCGCGCGGTTCTGCACCAGCTGCGGCGCGCGCATCGACGGCGCCGCCGTCGCCTACGTTCCGCCTCCTGCCCCCGCCTACGTCCCCGCCTGGGATGAGCAGCCCGCCGCGCCCGCGCCCGCATGGCCCGCGCCTCCCGCCGCCAACACCTGGCCCGGTCAGGAGCAGCCCTGGGGCACCCAGCCCGAAGGATGGCCCACGGGAGGATGGCAGGACCCTGTCAACTCGCTTCCCTTCGATCCGGTCGCCTACGCCGCAATCCACGGAGCGGACGAACCCAGCGTCGCCGATGAGATCGCTGCCGCGGAGGATCAATGGGTCTCGGAGGGCGGCTCCGGGGAGGTTTTCGTCGCCGCCGAAGCCCCTGCTCCTGCTCCACCGTCTGCTCCCGACTGGCCGGTTGACTTCGCCCCGCAGGACGACGTCATCGGCGGCGTCATCGTCGATCGGACGTTCATCGATTCCCCGGCGCTCGCTGCGCCAATCGTCACCCGGATCGTCTCCGGCACGACCATTGATGCAGCAACCGCGCGCGACCGCGCCGCCGAACTCCTGACCGAACTTCGGGATCTCCTGCCTCGCCTCGCAAACCCAAGCGGCGCGGATCCCGTCGCCCTCGCCACGGTGCTCGAATCAGGCATCGCCTCGGATCGGATGCGGTGGAGCGACCTGCGCGCCGTGATGGAGGCCGCTCGCGATCGTCCGCGCGATGTCGAGACGATCCTCGCCCTCTCCCAGCAGGTCGACGCCGTGCTTGCCCTCCTGGACCGCCACGAGCAGTTGACGGACGCCGTACGGCGCGCGGCGCGGCAATTGCGGGGAGACGCCTGACCCCGGCGGCGCATCGCCCTGGCCCTCCCCGCGCCGCCAGCGGATTGTCGAGCTGCGCGACGAAGATACGGGGGGTTTCCGATGATCGACCGCCGTGCCTTTGCGCTCAGACTCGTGCCGCTTGCCGCGCTCGCGGGGGGGCTGCCAGCCATGCCTGCCGATGACGCCCCATCCTCCGCACCCGCCCCCCGTTGGCTTCAGACTGACGCTTTCTATTCGCCGACTGTCCCGATCGCCGGTGAGCGCGGCGACCTGCTTGGCAGCGAGGCGCTCGCGGGGCGCGATCTTCCCCCCGGCTCGCGCGGTTGGCGCATCCGGTATCTCTCACCATTGCCGAACGGGGATCTGACGCTTGCAATCGCAACGGTCATCGCACCCGACCCGCTCCCTGCCGCGCCGATGCCGATGGTCGTCTTCGCCCATGGAACGGTCGGCGTGCGGCAGGAGTGCCTGCCCTCGGTCGTGACCGTGCCGTTCATGGGCGTGCCGGCGCTGCCCCCCGCGCTCTCCGAGGGATGGATCGTCGTCGCCCCGGACTACGTGACCGGCGGCCGGCATGGCGTGCATCCATTCATGATTGGCCCGAGCGAGGCCACGAGCGTCATCGACGCCGTCCGCGCTGTGCGCCAGATCCCCGGGCTGTCGCTTGCCGGACAAACGGTCGTCTGGGGTCACTCGCAAGGCGGTCACGCCGCGCTCTGGACCGGAGCGGAAGCGCCCAGTACCGCGCCGGATATCCGGCTCGTCGGTGTCGTCGCCATCGCCCCGGCGACAGACATCATCCGCATTCTCGCCCACCACGCAGGCACGCCGAAGGGGGCGATCCTGAGCGCCTACGGCGCGCTCTCCTACACGACGTGGTACCCGGACGTGCGATTCGATAAGATCGTCACGCCCGGCACGGAGGCGATCGCCCGGAGCCTCGCCGACCTCTGCCAGTTCGACCCCGCAGACCAGGAGAAGATGGGCGCCATCGTTGCCGGTTTTGCCGGTCGCGAAGTGCTCATCGACCCATCATCCGGCGCGCTCGGCAAACGCCTCCGTGAAAATGAGCCGACCGGCGATGTTTCGGTCCCGGTGCTGATCGCACAGGGCCTCGATGACGCTGTTGTCACCCCGGATGTGACGGACGACTTCGTCGCCGCCCGATGCGCCGCGGGTCAATCGCTGACCTACTGGCGAGCTGCCGGACTCGATCACGGGGGTATCGTGCAGCCCGGTTCGCCCATCGAGGCTCCGCTGGTCGCGTGGACCCGCGACCGTTTCCTCGGCGTGCCGGTCCCGGCGGGCTGCACAACCTGCCCCCTGCCGGGAACCGCCTGATATCGCGAAAAACACCCCGGAACAGATCGGCACGGAGCATCGCGAGCACGGTCAGGGCATGCACCCCGGCGAGAGAGCGATCCCGTCGCCGACGCTGGCAACGACGCGGCGCTCCGCTCGCCGGGGCGCACGAACCGACGCCCGAAAGCGGTCCTGCTACCGGCTGACACCCAACTCCCGGCCCGCGCGCTCCAACGCGGCGAGATGCTCGCCGGGGCTGCTGAACCCATTGCCCATCGTGGTCAGGCAGAAATAGTCCGCGCCGTGCGCCTGCCAGTCGCGAACGAACCGGGTCCACTCATCCGGGCTGCTGTTCCCGACATTCAACTGCGGCTCCAACCCGATCTGCTTCGGGTCTCTCCCCGCCGCGATGGCGTACTCGCGCAACCGGTCGAGCGCACCGAACATCCAGTCGTCCAGCGGACGCCACGGGAACCAGCCATCACCCATCTGGGCCACCCGCTTGATCGTCGCCTCGACGTACCCTCCGAACCAGACCGGGATCGGCCGCTGGACCGGCAGCGGGACGATGCCGGAATCCAGGACCGACTCCCACTGCCCCTCGAAACGAATCGAAGGCTTGGTCCACAACTCCCGCATGAGCCGCACCTGCTCCTCGGAACGCGCACCGCGGTTGCCGAACTCCTTGCCCAGCCCCTCGAACTCAACATCGTTCCAGCCCACCCCGATGCCGAGCCGCAACCGGCCTCCACTCAGGATGTCCACCTCCGCCGCCTGCTTCGCCACCAGCGCCGTCTGGCGCTGCGGCAGGATGACCACCCCGGTAACCAGTCCCAGCCGCTCGGTCACGGCCGCAAGGTAGCCGAACAGCACGAAAATCTCGTGGAATGGATGATCCAGCGTGTACGGCCCATCGAAACCGGGGCGTTTGCTCGCGTCCGCGCTCAGGACGTGGTCGTAGGCGACGAGGTGACTGAACCCCAGCCCTTCCACGGTCTGCGCATAGTCGCGCAAGGCAACCGGATCGTTGCCGAATTCTGTTTGCGGAAAGACCACACCGACCTGCATGATGCGCCGTACCTCGCTCTTCTCGCCGCGCGTCGCCGCGCGCTGACCAACCGGGATAGCATAGCCCCCGCGAGAACCCGGAGAGGATTCCGGGCAGCCCGTCCCTGTGGCAGACTGCGCTCCTCGAGGTTTGGTAGCGCCGCAAGCTCCGGCCATGGTTCCGCGTCGCTGTGTCGAGGAGGCGCCGATGTCCACTCCAGATTCAGGGCCCGCGCCCGGACAGGCCCGCGCCGCAATCACCCTTGCCGGCCAGCCCGGCGTGGCGGTCGAATACGACCTTCCCCTTGCGATGCAGGATGGCACGGTCCTGCTCGCGGATGTCTACCGCCCGGTCGATGCCGGCGGCGACCTCCCCGTGCTCCTCATGCGCCTGCCCTACGACAAGACGATGGCGGAGAACATCACCTACGCGCACCCCTCGTGGTACTGCCGACAGGGATACATGGTCGTCGTGCAGGATTGCCGCGGGCGCTGGGCGTCTGGCGGAGCGTGGCATCCTTTCCGCGACGAGACCGATGACGGCGTCGAGACGATTGCCTGGGCCGCCAAACTGCCGGGAGCAAACGGCATGGTCGGGATGTTCGGCTTCTCCTATGCCGGGGCGACCCAGCTCCTTCCCGCCACCCGCCGCCCACCCGCGCTCGCGGCAATCTGCCCCGCGATGACCGGCTCCGGCTACGGCGAAGGATGGACCTACACCAGCGGCGCGCTGAATCTTGCCTTCGCCGCCACGTGGGCGCTCGATCTCGCTGCCAGCTGCGCGCGGAGCCGGGGCGATCTGGCCGAGGCGGGCCGATTGTCCGCCGCGCTCGCCGCCGCGCCAGGCCTTCTCCACGAATTGCCACTGGCCACCTTTTCACCGCTCGACCGCGAGCGTGCCCCATGGTTCTTCGACTGGCTCGATCATCCCGTCCCCGGTGAATACTGGGACCGCTGGAGCATCGAGCGCGACTATGGCCGGCTGGATGTCCCTGCCCTCCACATTGCGGGCTGGTATGACGTCTTTCTTGCCGGTTCCGTGAAGAACTACGTGGGTCTGACCCGAGACGCGGGATCGGACGCGGCACGGGCCAACCAGAAACTGGTGATCGGCCCGTGGTATCACATGCCGTGGTTGCCGCTCAGCCCGGGCGGCGAAGCGGCGGACCACACGGTTGTCGACGACCTGCAGATCGCATGGTTCGATCGACACCTCAAGGGTATCGACACCCCCAGCCGCCTGCCGGACGCCCCGGTCGTCCTGCGCCTGATGAACGATGACCGGTGGCGCGGATTCGAGGCATGGCCCCCGCCTCAAGCGACGCCCACCCCGCTCTACCTCCGCAGCGGCGGCAGGGCCAACAGCGCGACCGGTGACGGCGCGCTCTCACCGGACCGCCCCGGGAGCGAACCGCCCGATGTTTACACCTACAATCCCGTCCACCCCAACTACAGTCAGGGTGGAGACAGCTGCTGTTATCCCTTCATCTCGCCGATGGGTCCCGCCGATCAGGGACCGGCTGAGGGGTGGAACAGCTTGCTGTGCTACACGGGCGAGACCCTCGAACGCGATCTCTTCATCGCCGGCGATTGCGCTGTGACGCTCTTCGCCGCATCATCCGCCCGCGACACCGACTGGGCCGCCCGCCTCTGTGTGGTGGACGCGAACGGCCGCTCGGTGAACCTCAAGAACGGCATCATCCGCGCCCGCTACCGCGACGGGTTCGACCGGCCTTCCCTGCTCGAACCGCAGCGCGTGTATGAATATCGAATTGATCTCGGCCCGGTCGGCGCCCGCATCCCGGCGGGTTCCCGCCTGCGACTCGACATCGCGAGCAGCGATTTCCCGTTGCACGACCGCAATCTCAACACCGGGGGACCGATCTTCGGGGAGGACCTGTCAGCAGCCGTCATCGCCACCCAGAGCGTCCTGCACGATGCGGAT
>CAIPGK010000358.1 GCA_903864575.1 uncultured Chloroflexota bacterium | reverse complement strand
TTCCAGGCCTCGTCCGCGGTGTACCACTGGCGGATGCTGGTGTGACCCGGCTCCAGCCACTTGTAGGTCTCGAAGAAGGTGGCGATCTCCTTCGCCCAGTGCTCGCCCATGTCCGACAACTCGGTCACGTGGGCGTACCGGGGATCGCCGATCGGCACGGCCACGATCTTGAAGTCCGAGCCCTTCTCATCCTCCATGTCCAGCCCGCCAACCGGGCGCGCCGGGATGATGCAGCCGGGAAAGGTCGGCTCCTGGACCAGCACAAGGATGTCCAGCGGGTCGCCGTCGCCGGCGAGGGTCTCGGGGATGAACCCGTAGTCGGCCGGGTAGTGGACCGAGCTGTACAGCACGCGGTCGAGCATGATGCGCCCGGTCGCCTCGTCCAGCTCGTACTTGTTCCGGCTGCCGCGCGGGATCTCGATGAACGCCGTTACCTCGCGGTCTTCCTTGCTCGCCATGATTTCCCATCCCCCGGGCATCGCCGCGGGTCACGCCATCAACCGACTTCGGGTCGGAACGATACCATGCCGCGCCGCTTCGCGGGGCGCACGGACACCCCGGTCAGCGGCCGCCGGATGCTACCCTGCTGCACATGGCGGCGTGATGCCGCGTTCTCGCTCCGGAGCGGCCGATGGACTTGCTGATCGTCCTCCTTCTCGTCGTGCTGAACGGGCTGCTTGCGGCCTCGGAGTTGGCCATCGTCTCCGTCCGCCCGAGCCGTCTGCAGGCTCGCGCGCAGGAGGGCGACAAGCGCGCCCGGGCCGCCCTCGCCCTCGCGGCGGAACCGGACCGCTTCCTCTCCACCGTCCAGATCGGCATCACCCTGATCGGCATCCTCGCCGGCGCGTTCGGCGGCGCGGCGCTCTCCGGCACGGTGGCCGGGTGGCTGCGGACCTTCGGCCCGATCGCGCGGTGGGCCGACCCGATCTCGGTCGTGCTGGTCGTCGGGCTCATCACCTACCTGAGTCTCGTCATCGGCGAACTGGCGCCGAAACGGATCGCGCTGATGCACCCGGAGGCCATCGCCCTCCGCGCCGCCCGGCCGATGACCGTGCTCTCCCGCGTCGCCGCCCCGATCGTCTCGGTGCTGGCGCGGACGTCGGATGTCGTGCTGCGCCTGCTCGGCGCCCGCGGCAGCGACGACCCTCCCGTGACCGAGGAGGAGGTGGAGATGCTCCTGCAGGAGGGCGCGCGCCACGGCATCTTCGCGGAATCCGAGCGGGCCCTCGCCCAGGGCGTGCTGGACCTCGGCGACCGCAACGCCGGGGAACTGATGACCCCCCGCCACCGCATGGTCGTGCTCGACGTGACCCTGCCCGACGCGGAGAACCGCCGCCGCATCGCCGGGTCGCCCTTCTCCGCCTACCCGGTCTGCGACGGCTCGCCGGACCGGGTGATCGGCGTGGTCACCCTGCGCGATCTCTGGCGGCAGGCGGAGACGGGCGCGCCGCTCGATCTCCGCGCGGCGATGACCCCGCCCCTCTTCGTGCCCGAGCGCTCCCCGGTGCTGCGGGTGCTGGAGCAGTTTCGCGCGTCCGGCAACCATCGCGCGGTGGTGGTGGACGAGTACGGCGGGATCGAGGGCCTGCTGACGATGGAGGACCTGCTGCAGGCGATCGCGGGGGACCTCGACGGCGAGCCGGGGCAGGCCCAATGGCTGGGACCGGGCCAGGCACGCGGGCAGGACGCCGCCGCGATCCGGCAGGCGGATGGCTCGTGGTCCCTCGACGGCGCGCTCCCGGCGCACGAGGCGCGGGACCTGCTCGGCATCGACACCCTGCCCGGCGAGGACGCCGGGGAGTTCGAAACCCTCGCCGGCTTCCTCCTCGCCACCCTCGGCCGCATCCCCGACGTGGGCGACCACGTCGACTGGGACGGCTGGCGCTTCACCGTCGCCGACCGGCAGGGGAACCGGATCGCCCGGGTGACGGCGACGCGGGCGGGGTGAGGGCCCTCATCCCCAACCCCTTCTCCCGCTGCGGCAGGAGAAGGGGCTTTTGGGCGGTGGGTGGGGGCGCCGCTCCTCCGTGAACGTCCGTCATCCCGAGGCACGAGGGATCTCGCCTGCACTTGCGCGCCCCACGAGAGCCCACGTGCTCCGGAAATCAACGAGCCATCCGGAAATCACGTCATCCAGACCCTCGAAGCCCATCCTCCCGTCGCAATGGGAGAGGGGTTCGGATGAGGGGGTCATGTCACTCCGCGCCCAGCGCCTCATCGAGCACGGCGCGGCAGCCCGCCGGGAAGTCCTGGATGACCCGGTACCCGAGCGCGGCGATGGCGCTGATGTCCGCGCAGGAGCGGCGCACGTCCCACGGCGTGCCGGGGCGGTGGGCGACGGGAATGCTGCGGCCGGCGATGGCCATCATCGTCGCCAGCGCGGCGTTGACGGAGGTTTCCACGCCGGTCCCGACGTTGTAGACCCCGCCGTCCGCCGCCGGAGCCGCCGCAACGAGCAGATTGGCGGCGACGACGTTGGCGACCGGCGTGAAATCCCGCGTCTGCTCGCCGTCGCCGTTGACGGTGAAGGTCCGGCCGTCGCGGATCGCGCGGGCGATCAGGGCCGGCGCCATCGCGTAGGGGGACTCCGGGTCCTGCCGGGGGCCGAAGACGTTGAAGTAGCGCAAGGCGACCGTTTCCAGGCCATAGCTGGCGCGCCACGCGTCCAGCAGGTGCTCGCCCGCGAGCTTCGAGGCCGCATAGGGGGATTCCGGACGCGGGCGCAGCGCCTCGCGGCGGGGCATCTCGCCGCCACTGCCGTAGACCGCGCTGCTGGAAGCGAAGACCACCCGGCGCGATCCCGCCGCGCGCGCCGCCTCGAGCAGCAGCATCGTGCCGTCGAAATTGGCCGACATCACCCGCGCCGGGTGGGAGACCGACACCTCGACCGAGGGGATCGCCGCCTCGTGGAAGATCGTCTCCACCCCCGCGCAGGCGGCGGCCAGCGCGGCGGGGTCGCGGATGTCTCCCCGGACGATCTCGATCTCGCCGGTGAGGTGGGCGAGGTTCGCCATCCGGCCGGTGGTGAAGTCGTCCAGCACCCGCACGGCGTGACCGGCCGCCAGCACGCCGTCGACGAGGTGGGAGCCGATGAACCCGGCCCCGCCGGTCACAAGGGTCAGCATGGGGCAAGCATTCCGGATTCGCCGGGGGCCGCGACGGGCTCCCCGGCAGGGGGCCACGGGCCGGCGAACATCAGCACCTCCACCGGGACCAGCAGCCGCTCGGCCTCGGCGAGCGGAAGCAGGGTAAGCATGGTCTCGCGGCCGCCCGCGTCCCATGCGAGCGCGAGGCGATCCCCGAGGATGGCGATCCCGCCGCAGGACTCGTGGCCCCGGGCCATGCCGGAGGCCATGCCGGAGGCCATGCCGGAAGCCGTGCCGAGAAAGAAGGGTTGGGAGAGGCGGGTCATGGTCAGGTTGGCATCGAAAGCCGCGAGGCGGTGCAGCACCGGGACGTCCGCGCGGTAGCCCGCCCAGCCGGTGATGGGGGGGTCGAGCGGCGGGCCGTCCGGGCCGGGGGCGTCCTCCTGCAGCACCGCCAGCCAGCCATCCCCCCACGGGATGAGCGGGGCGCTGCCGCGCAGGTGTTCCGCAAGGCGCGGGCCGGGGTGGAGCGCGACGGGGTCCAGCCGCCCGGCCACGGGGTCCAGCCGGAGCGGCGCGACGGGGCAGAACCCGCCGAGGAAGGCCGGCGCGCCCGGGCGGACCGCCGCCGGGAGGGGGCCGCGCCAGCAGCGGGGATCCGGAGCGCCGAAGACCGCCGCGGGCCCGAAGTCCGGCCCGTTCCCGGCGGGGTCGCAGGCAGCGAGGGCCATCACCGGCGGGCCGTCGGCATCCGGCCCGGGCGCGACGCCCACCGCCAGCGCGCGCTCGCCGTAGGGAGCCAGCCGCAACCCGGCGAAGGGGGCGGCCACCGGAATGGGCGGGAAGAGCGGCGCACCCGCCTCATCCAGCCGCAGCCAGCGGGTGTGGAGCGCGCCGCCGCTCACCCCCTGCACGGCGAGCGCAAGCCCCCCGGCCACGGCGAGGAGCGCGGGTGGCTCCCGCCGAACGCCATCGGGCAGGCCGGTCCCGAGCGCGATCTGCCGCACTCCCGAGGCGAGATCGGCCAGCGGCGCGGCGAGGAAGGCCTGCGAGCGGCGGGCGGCCTCGATCGCGGCGGGGTCCACCTCATGGAGGCAGCGGAGGCGGTCGCAGGCGAGGCGGCCGGACGCGGCGTCGCCGCGCTCGCGGGCGCCGGTGACCGTCCGGAACAGGCGCTTCGGGGCCTCGTTCATCTGGGCCCCGGTATCGTTCACGCCGGGAAGGACGAGGCCGAACGCCGGAAAATCGACCGGATGGACCGGCGGATAGGCGGGGTCGTCCTGCTCCGGCGCGGACCAGGCCGACCAGCGCATGGGCAGCGGTCGCTCGCCGCGAAGGTACCGATGCTGGGCAGCATGGATCATGCAATCGAAGGCGTACACGCCGTCGGGGTCTCCGATCGTGAGATCGAGCAGCCGCTGGGCCCCGACGCGGGTGACGATGCAGCCATGCAGGCACATGGTGGGGAACGTCAGCGCGTGGATGCCGCGCAACGTCAGACCTTGCTCCGTCCCGCCCATCCAGACGACCTCCGACGCCAGCGGCGTGACGGCGTGAAAGCGGGGCGCGAGATCGGTCCAGTCCCGGTGAAAGACGGCGTCATCCTCGAAGATGGTGCACACCGGGATGTTCTCCTCGACGATCCGTGTCCAGAGCAGCCCGTGTGAGGCGTGCGCGCCCAGCAGCCCCGGCCGGTCCGCGATGTCGTCCGGCTCCGGGGGGTCGCTGCGGTGAAGGGCAGGATCGCCGAGCGCGGCCCAGGCCGCGGCGCAGGCGGCGCGATCCAGCCCGTCGATGCCGGGAACGCGGCGAATATCGGTGAATCCCGCCGCCGCGAGACGGTCGAGCATCGGCCCGAGGCGGTCCGGCATGCGGTCGAGGTTGATGAAGAAGGCCGGAGCATCGAGGATCTCCTGCCACGCCGCGGGAAGGAGGGCCTCGGCGTCTCTCTGGTCCGGTGCGACAGGCTCCCGGTCGTCTGGCCAGTGGCGCGGACCGTGCAGCATGAGGTTTGCGACGGGGAGGAGCAGACGGTCCGCCTCGGCAACCGGCAGCGCAGCCAGCCAGGTCTCGCCGCCGCCGTCCGCCCAGGCGAGCACGAGGCGGTCGCCCAGCACCGAGAGCCCGCCGCAGCGCTCGCGGCCTTGCCCGGAGAGGGCGAAGGGATGCGAGAGGGCCTCCACCCGGAAATCCGGCCCAAGCACGACGAAGCGGTGGAGCACGCGGTCATCCACACGGCCCGCCTCACTGACGGCATCCTCGCAGGCGATGGCGAGCCAGCCGCCGTCCAGGCGGATCGGAGGGGCGCAGACCGTCAGGTCCTCGCCCAGCCGCGGGCCGTCGTGGCGGACATCCGGGCGCATCATGCCGTCCGCGCCGGGAACGAGGACCGTCGCGGGCCCAAGCGGCCCGAGCGCCCGAGCCGCTCCGTCCACGATGAACGGAACCCACGCCCGGTCATCCCCCCCGGCAGGACCTTGTCCCAGCGGAACGGGAACCGCCACCGAGAATTCCGCCGGGTCGATCACCTGCGAGACGAACCACTGCGGGTCAAGGTGAGCGGTTCCAACGGCCAGCAGGCGGTCCTGGTCGTTCAGCAGACCCAGGCCGGCCGGAAGTCCGCCGCCGCCAAGATTGCCAGTTCCAACCTCCGCGAGGTCCGCGCCGAGGACGGTCATCCGGTACGCGTCGCCATCCTGGCCAGCCGTTCGGGCGATCGCGATCAGGCCATCCCCGATCCGCGCGAGAGCTGGCGGTTCGATGGCCGGGGCGTCCACGTCGCCGAGCGGCAGGCGGCGGCGCTCCATGCCGGGAACGAGGTCCTGCAATGGGCGGGCGAGGCCGAGGCCGGTCTGCGTCTGGCGGGCCGCGATCCGCCCGGCGTCCGAAGGGCTCGGAAGGCAGCGCAGCCGGTCGGCCCACAGCATGGCGTCGTCGACGGCGCCCGCCGCGACGGACTCGTGCATCTTCAGGAGGAGTTCCGGTTCGGCATCCTCAAGGGTTGTCGTGGACCCCGCGTCCATGTCGGTGAAGACGAGACCCGCATTGACCCAGGGGAGGCCATCAGACTTCACCGGAGGGGTGCGGGAGTCCCAGTCGCTGGCCGCCGTCCATGCCCGCCACTCCAGGCTCGGGACCCGCGCCCCGGCGATCATCCTGATCTGGGCGTCGCGGATCATCGGGTCAAAGGCGTAGACCCCATCAGCGTCGCCGACCGTCATGGCGAGCAGGCGTTCCGCGCCGCGCCGGGTCAGCAGGTAACTGCACAGGGAGATCGTCGGCACACGCATCACCCGCTCGTGCCGCGCGGTCCCAAG
>CAIPGK010000357.1 GCA_903864575.1 uncultured Chloroflexota bacterium | reverse complement strand
TCGACGATGACCGCGGCAATCTCGTTTCCGCGCTCGCGGAACATGCGCTCTGCCGCTTCGATGTCGTTGAGCGGGATGACGGCCACCGCCTCCGAGGTATTGCCCGGGACGCCGGGCGTCTCGAGCACCGGGTTCGGGGCGTGCCGGTCTCCTGCGGCCGGGTTGGTCGGGTCAGGGTGAACGCTGATTTCAACGTCGTCGTACGTGCCGTGATAGCCGCCCTCCATTTTCACGACGACCTCTCGGCCGGTGAAGGCGCGGGCTGCACGCATGGCATTCATGACGGCTTCGGTCCCAGAGTTGCAGAACCGCACCATATCGCAGGAAGCGACCCGCTCGGTCATGATCTCGGCGAGGCGGGTCTGGTAGCGGTTTGGCGCGGGGAACGCGGTTCCGTGCCCGACCTGCGCCATCACCGCGGCCGTGACCGCCGGGTGGGAGTGCCCGTGGATCAGCGACGTGTAGTTGTTGAGGAGGTCGTAGTACTCGTTGCCGTCGGCGTCGACGAAGGTGCAGCCGTTGCCTTGCTGGACCTGAACCGGATAGGGCGCGTGGAAGGCGATGGTCCGGGTATCCCCTCCGGGCATGACCTTTTTCGCGGCCTCGTGGGCGGCATGCGAAATGGGGGTGCGCTCGCGGAAGCGAGCCAGAACGGCATCCTGGATCTCGTGGTGGATGGCAGGACGGGTTGCGATGTCGGTCACCATGATGAACCCTCCGGGACGTGAGCTCCGCGTGTCCGATGAACCGTCGCGGATGTCCGGGGATCGTAGGGAGCGGCGACGGGGGCTGTCAAGCGGGGGCTGGGCCGGATAGGATGCGCGGAGCGACTGGCGAGTCGCCGCGATCGCGCCGAACCTGACCGGCGCGCAACATTCGACGGGAGTGCCTGCGGTGCGGATCGAGGAATTCAAGCTGGAACGATGGATGTCGCGCTGGGAAACGAAGGTTTCCTACGATATTGCGGAAAGCGGCATCCTGCCGATGTCGACCAACGATCTCCTCGACTTGTTGCCTGCCGGGGAGCGGGACGCCGCGAGGGATCGATTGCTGAATCTCCCGCTGGGCTACACCGAGGCGCGCGGAACCGAGGCGCTGCGGGCCGCGCTCGCGGCAACATATGAGAACACCACGGCCGACAACATCCTGATCACCACCGGGGCGATCGAGGCGAACTATCTGCTGTTCAATGTCCTTCTCTCCCCCGGCGATGAAGTCATCACCATCGACCCGGCGTACCAGCAGGTGCAATCGGTGCCGAAGGCGATCGGGGCTGATGTGAAGTACTGGCGCATCAGGGCGGACGATGGCTTCCGGTTCGATCTTGAGGACTTCGAGCGTCAGTTGACCCCGCGCACGAAAATGATCTCGATCAATACGCCCCACAACCCGACTGGCGCGATCCTCACCGACGATGAACTCCAGCATGTCTATGAGGTCGCCGCGTCGATGGGCGCAATGGTGATGAGCGACGAGGCCTATCGCTGGCTGGACATCCCCGGCGGCGACCCGATGCCCTCCCCGATGCGGAACCGCGGCGAACTCGGCATCAGCGTCGGCACGGTGTCCAAGCCGTTTGGCGTGCCCGGCTTGCGGATCGGATGGATCGTCGCCCCGGAGCCGATCGTGAAGCAGTGCTGGGCGATGCGGGATTACATCACGCTGTCGCCGGGCAAGCTCAACGATGCGCTGGCCCTGATCGCGGTGGAGCACAGGGACGCGATCCGGTCCCGGACCCATCGCATCGTCGCCGAGAACATGGTGATCGCCGACACCTGGTTTGCGGACAATACCGACCTCGCCTCCTGGGTACGCCCGCGGGCCGGATTGCTGGCGTTGATGCGATACCACCTTGATATTCCGTCGCTGGAACTGTCCGACCTGCTTGCCGAGAAGTACAGCGTGATGCTTGCGCCGGGGTCGGCGTTCGGGTTCGAACAGCACCTGCGGATCGGTGTCGGACAGAACCCCGCGATCTTTGCCGAGGGGCTGGCGCGCACCAAGCAGTGCTTTGACGACCTGCTCGCACAGGGCGTGAAGCGATTGCCGGCGGCCGCGCCGGGGGCATAGCAGGTTTCGCTCGGCAGATACACCAATGGAGAGGGGCCGCCGGACATTCCGGCGGCCCCTCGTTTGCGGTTACCGGGTTGATTCCCGCCTGATTCAGGCGAGGCGCTCCAGTGCGCGGCGAGTCTGAACGCCAACCAGGTGCCCGCGATAATCCGCGGACGCGTAGTGGTCGCCGTTGAGGTCGAGCCCATTTGCCGCGACCGCTGAGGCGGCTGCGATGCTCTCGGCAGAGAGGGGCTTGCCGATAAACGCCTGCTCGGCGGCGTGGGCGCGGGTGGCCTTCGAGGTGCAGCCGGTGATCGCGATCTTCGCGTCATCGACAACGCCGCCCTTGCCGGTCTTCACTGCCGCGGCAACGCCGACCACAGCGTACCCGGAGGCCGGGTGACGGAACTTCTCGTAGGCCGCGGCGGACGTTCCGCCGGGGATGATGATCTCGGTGAGCACCTCATCTTCCGCGAGCGAGGTGGTGAGCAGGTCGACGAGCAAATCCTCGACCGGAATCGTGCGCTCGCCTTTCGGGCCAACGGCCTTGACGCTGGCGCCGAGCGCGACCAACACCGCGGTGAAGTCCGCGGCCGGGTCGTTGTGGGCCAGGGAGCCGCCGAGCGTGCCGCAGCTCTGCACCTGCGGGTCGCCAACGTTGTAGGCGACGTCGGCGAGCACCGGCAGGGCCGCCTTCAACTTGGCGGAATCCCGGATCTGGGCGTAGGTCGTCATCGCGCCGATGGAGACGTTGCCGTTGACGCTGATGCCACGCAGGCTCTCGATGCCGGAGAGGTCGACGAGCGCCGACGGAGCGGCAAGCCGCAGCTTCATTGCCGGGATCAGCGAATGGCCGCCGGCGACGATCTTCGCGTCGGGGTCAGCTTGAAGAAGCTTGACCGCCTCTGCGACCGATCCTGGCTTGTGGTACCCAAACTGGCTCGGAAACACTGTTCCTCCCTTCCCCGGACCCATCCCGGGCCGGGCCGGGAGCGGCCCGCAGCCGCTCCCGCCTGATTCATCGAATTACCGGGCCGACGTGGCACGCCAGACCTTCTCCGGCGTGATCGGCATGTCGATATGCCGGACCCCGAGATGCGCAAGCGCATCGATGACCGCGTTTGCGACGCACGGCGTGCTGGCGATGGTGCCCGCCTCGCCCGCGCCCTTGACGCCCATCGGGTTCACGGGCGACGGGGTGACGGTCCGGTCCAGTTCGTAGACCGGAAGCTGGCTGGCCTTCGGGATCGCGTAGTCGTTCATCGTACCGGTCATCAGTTCGCCGTTGTCGCTGTAGACCGCGCCCTCGAAGAGCGCCTGGGCGAGACCTTGCGCGATGCCGCCGTGAACCTGTCCATCGACGATCAGCGGGTTGACGACGTTGCCGACATCATCCACCGCGACGTAGCGGAGCAGATCGATCTCGCCGGTGTCGGCGTCCACTTCGACCACGCAGATGTGCGTGCCGAAGGGGAAGGTGCAGTTCGGCGGATCGTAGAAAGTGGTCGCTTCGAGGGTTGGTTCCATGCCCTCCGGGAGGTCATATGCGACGTGCGCGGCAAGGGCGACTTCCTGCATGGTCTTTGAAGACTCCGGAGAGCCCTTGACCTGGAACTTGCCGTCCTGCCAGATGACGTCTTCCGGGTTCGCCTCGAGCATGTGGGCTGCGAGCAGGCGGGCCTTCTCGCGGATCTTGGCAGTGCTCTTGTAGATGGCGGTTCCGCCAACGGTGAGCGAGCGGCTGCCGTAGGTGCCAAAGCCGAATGGGGTGCCGAGGGTGTCGCCCCATTCCACTTCGATGTCGTCGAACGGCACACCGAGCTCATCGCCGACGAGCTGGGCGAAGGAGGTCTCATGGCCCTGCCCGTGCGGGAGCGAGCCTGTGGTCACCACGACCTTGCCGGTCAGGTGAATGCGGACGTTCGCGCTCTCCCAGAGCCCGGCGCCCCATCCCTGCGCGCCCATGTACTTGGACGGCGCAATGCCGCAGACCTCGACGTAGGACGAAAGGCCGATGCCCAGCAGCTTGCGGTTGCCTTTGGCCCGGCGGCGCGCCTGCTCCGCGCGAAGGTCGGCGTAGCTGGAGTTCCAGAGCGCCTTGTCCAGGGCCTTCTCGTAGTCACCGCTGTCATACGGCAGCATGCCGATGCCAGTGTCGTACGGGAAATCCGCCGGCTGAATGAAGTTCCGGCGGCGAACCTCCGCCGGGTCCACGCCAGTTTCCTGCGCGACCAGATCGCAGACGCGCTCGATCAGGAACGTCGCCTCCGGCCGGCCAGCGCCACGGTAGGCGTCGACCATCGCAGTGTTGGTGTACACGCCGGTGACGTTCACGTGGATCGCAGGGATCTTGTAGCACCCGGCGACCATGCGGCCGTAAAGGGTGGTCGGGATGCCCGGGGCCACGGTGCTCAGGTACGCGCCGAGGTTGGCGTAGGTGTCGACCTTGAGGGCCGTGATCTTGCCGTCCCGGGACGCACCGATCTCGACGTCGGTGATGTGGTCGCGGCCATGAGCGGCGGAGAGATAGTTCTCCGAGCGGTCCTCGAAGAATTTCACCGGGCGGCCCACCGCCTTCGACAACCAGAGCACCAGCGGCATGTCGAAGTAGCAGAAGATCTTCTGGCCGAAGCCGCCCCCAATGTCCGGTGAGATCACCCGCAACTTCTGCTCGGGAATGCCGAGGATGAAGGCCGTGATCAGCAGCCGATGGACGTGGGGGGCCTGCGAGGTTGCCCAGAGGGTGTAGTCGCCGGTGCCCTCGTCGTAGCGGCCGATGGAGCCACGCGGTTCCATCGAGGTCGGGATCAGCCGCTGGTTGACGATGTGCTGGGAAATGCGCACGTCGGAGGCGGCGAGCGCCGCGCTCACTTCGTCCGCGTCCTTGCCGCAGGTCCAGCGGACCGCCACGTTGTTCGGCGCGTTCTCGTGGAGTTGGGGCGCGCCGTCGAGGGTCGCCTTGTAGGCGTCCACGACGGTGCCAAGTTCCTCATAGCTGATGTCGACGAGTTCCGCCGCGTCCTTGGCCTGATAGCGAGTCTCGGCCACAACGACGGCGACCGGATCGCCGACCTGGTGGACCTCGCCGAGGGCGAGCACGCGCGGGGTGTTCATGTTGTTCTCGCCGCCAGCCGCGGGCCACGCGCAAGGCAGCGGGTTCACGGCGGCGAGATCCTCGCCGGTGAAGACGCCAACCACACCCGGCATCGCCCTGGCGCGGCTGGTGTCGATGGAGGTGATCCGGGCATGCCCGAATGGGGAGCGCACGACGTAGGCGTGAGTCATCCCGGTAAGCTTGATGTCATCGAGGAAGTTTCCTGCCCCGGTGATCAGTCGCGGGTCTTCCTTCCGCTTCAGCGGTTGGCCGACCAGTTTTTCGGCAACCATTCGTCATCTCCTGTCCCCCACGGCGCGCATCGAGGCGCCGGGAGGGGTCGAACGACGCCAGCCGCACCTTTGCGGATGGCCAGGGGGCGCCGCACGTTACTTGCCGGCGCGCAGTTCGGCGGCGCGCTGCACCGCCTTGACGATGTTCTGGTATCCGGTGCAGCGGCAGAGGTTCCCCTCGAGCGCGTGCCGGATCTCTTCCTCGGACGGGTTCGGGTTGCGATCGAGCAGGGCGTGGGAGGACATGATCATGCCCGGGGTGCAGTAGCCGCACTGGAGACCGTGCATCTCCCAGAAGCCCTGCTGAACCGGATCGTAATCATTGCCCACGGCGAGCCCTTCGATCGTGGTCACCTCGCCGCCGTTAGCCTGAACGGCCAACACGGTGCAGGACTTGATCGATTGACCGTTCAGGTACACCGTGCACGCGCCGCACTGACTGGTGTCGCAGCCGACGTGCGTGCCGGTCAGGCCGAGATTGTCACGCAGGAAGTGGACGAGGAGCAGCCGCGGCTCGACTTCTGCCGCGTACTCGACGCCGTTGACCGTGATGCGCACCGGAATGCGTGTCGCCATCGGTACAGGGATCCCCATGTCGTCCCGTTCTCCTCCACTACCGCGGCGGCCGTCATCGCCGTCGCTTCGTTCCCGAGCACGTTGCGCCCGGACAGTACCCCCGCCCGCACTGGCGTCGGGAGCGATCTTCGCTCTGCCGCGCCGCGCTGGTCGCGCGCGGTCAAAGCCGCCGGGCGACTGCAGTATACCGCCGTGGTTATTCCCTGTCGCCGGGACTACGCATGAATACTGGACACGTTTCCGAACCCGGCTCGGAGGATTTTGCGTTCCGGAGACTATTCAAATATTGACTACACCTGCACCCCGCCACCCTTCATCCGCCGGGAAAGGCGTTTCGCAGGAGGTCCCACGAAAATGGAGTTCCGTCCGGAAGAGCGACCCCAGCCTCGGCGAAGGCGATCCTGCCCTCATCGGAGGCATCCCAGAGGTTGGTCGGATAGTTCTGCAGCATCGCAGGCCCATCGCCAAGGGCGATCAGCCCGTGCAACGTGCCCGGCGGGACCGTCAGCAAATAGGGCGCCGGCGCGTCATCCTCGGCAGCCATGACCGCGAGGAGGAGGCGGCCTACGGTAGGAGATTCCGGCCGCGCGTCCGCAATCGCGACGACAATCGTCCCAGCCAGAACGACGAATCGGTCGGTCTGGCGCTCGTGCACGTGCCAGCGGTCCTCGTCGCGTGCGATGCCCGGCATGGTGACGCTGACATACGTCTGGGCGAAGGGCATCTCGGGGCCGTAGACGCCATCCCAGTCGCTGCGGAGCAGTTCGGTCAGTGTGCCGCGCGGGTCGCGGTTCACCTTCAGGGCGCGCAGGCTGACCCCCGGCATCGGGTCGTTATCCATTGGTTCGGCCACGAGCACCTTGTCCAGCGACGCCCGGACCGCCAGCAACCTGTTGACCAACCGCATCGCCATGCCCGTCTTTCCTTGCCGCTTGTGCGGCCTAGCCGCCGCTTACCACTCCTGCCCCGGGATTATGATGCACCGAATCCGCCGGGCAGGATTGCCTGGCGGGCAGGGCGCCGGTCCCGCGAGGAGCCTGTTCGTGCGAGTTTCCCGAATCGGACCGGTTGCAGCCGTCGTGTCGGTCCTGGTGATCGCGGTCGTTTACGCCCTGACCTCCAGTGGGCGGGGCGCCGCGCCACCTCTGGTGGTTCATCAGGATTCTCCGCTCCTTCGCCCCGCTGCAACGAACGCGCAAAGTGCCGCCGCGGGCGATGTTCAGGTCTTCGATGCGCCGTTCGCCTCGCGGGACGGACTGTTCACGGGGGTCGTGTCCGGGTCGCTGCTTGCGGTTGCGGACCCGGAGTCTGCGGGCACGATCCAGCACCGCCTGACCGATCTGGTCTTCCAGTTCGACGGGATGGGCGCCATCGTCGTCGCCGGAGGCGTCGACTACCCGGATGATCCTGCCGGGATTGCGGCAGACGCGCCGCTCGTGCGGAAGATCGTCGAGGTGACTGGATCATTTTCCGGTGCGCGGGGGACCGTCACGTCCACCCTGTCGGCGGATGGGTCCTACCGCCACGAGTTCATGCTGGAAACGTAATGCCGCCGCTGGAACCGATTGGACGAACCGAAGCGCCCGACCCGGATTCTTTTCCCCCAGTCGCTATCATGATTTCCGCCCGGCGGGAGCGGGTCTCGCGGGCTGACCAGTACCTCAGGAGCAACCGAATCATGAGCATCTCTCGTCTTGGCGCGGCGGCCGCGATCGCCGTGGCCGCGGTTACCGGAATTGCCTTCTCGATCTCCGCCAGCCAGCCGGAATCGACGCACCTGATCCTGGAGCAGGATGCGCCCCAGTTGGAGGCGATCGCGTTGCAACAGGGTGAATCGTCCCTTGGGGATCTGTTGCTGTTCAATGCCACCTTCGAGGCCGATGACGGCTCGATCAACGGCATCCTTACCGGTTCGTTGCTGGTGGTGGCTATGCCGGACTCTCCCGCCGAGGGCGCAAACTCCGTTCAAAGCCGCTTGACCCACCTCGTGTTCAACGTCGAGGGCAAGGGGACGATCGTCGTCGGCGGCAGCGCGGTCTATCCGGTCGATTCCGCGGCTGAGATGGTCGCGGGGCAGCCACAAGTCCGCGCCATCACCGGGGGGACCGGGGAGTTCATCGGGGCAAGCGGCGAGCTGACCTCGGTGAGGCATGAGGACGGAACC
>CAIPGK010000356.1 GCA_903864575.1 uncultured Chloroflexota bacterium | reverse complement strand
GCGATCTCCTCGTCGCCCTTCTTCTCGAGACCGTAGGCGAGCGCCGAGGCGGTCGGCTCGTTGATGATGCGCAGCACGTCCAGACCGGCGATGCGGCCAGCATCCTTGGTCGCGTCGCGCTGGGCATTGTCGAAGTAGGCGGGCACGGTGATGACGGCCTTGTCGACCTTGTCACCGAGGTAGGCCTCGGCATCCGCCTTCAGCTTCTGCAGGATCATCGCGGAGACTTCCTGCGGGCTGTACCAGCGGTCGCCCATCTTCACCTGCACGTCGCCGTTCGGGGCGGCCTGCAGCTTGTACGGAACCAGCGCGATGTCCCGCTGCACGGCGGGATCGCTGAACTTGCGCCCCATGAACCGCTTGACGGACGCCACCGTGTTTTCCGGGTTGGTGATCGCCTGGCGGCGCGCAAAGCGCCCGACCAGCCGCTCGCCGTTGCCGGTGACCGCGACCACCGACGGCGTGATGCGCTCGCCTTCCGCGTTCGGAATGACGACTGGCTCGCCACCTTCGATCGTCGCCATCACCGAGTTCGTCGTTCCGAGATCGATGCCGATCGTTCGTCCCATGTTTCCCGTTCCTCCTCGATCGCCTGGTCAATAGCGTCGTAGTCACCCATTCGGTCGCCGGCCGGGACCGCCCCGGCGGCGACGGATCATTCGTGGTTCATCACCGTCAATTCGGCGGCGACCCGACTTTCACCACCGCGGGCCGCAGCAGGTGGTCGCCCATCCGGTACCCCTGGCGATAAACCGAAGCCACATGCTGCCCACCGCTCGGGTCGAAATCCACTGCCTCGTGCAGGGCGGGATCGAACGGCTGACCGAGCGCGTCGGTCACCGCGACCCCGAGCCGTCCGAGGGCTGCCTGGAATTTCTGCTCGACCAGCCGCATGCCGTTGGCGATGCCATCCTGCTGCTCGGCCGGGATGTGAGCGAGGCCGTCCTGCAGATCGTCCAACACCGGGAGAATCTCCTTGAGAATCCGCTCGGTGGCCGCGCCGCGGGCACGTTCGAGTTCCTGTTCGCTGCGTCGTTTCAGGTTGGCGTAATCGGCGCGGGCGCGTTGCACCTGCTCGATCAGGGCATCGCGCTCGGCCAGCAGGGCCGCCACATCGATCGCGTCGCCCGCTGGCGGCGCATCGCCGGATTCGGCAAACTCCTGAGTGTCGGTCACATCGTCCCCTTTCCTCGACCCGCCAAGCCGGGCCGCCCATCGCGAGTTACGCACTGTACAGGTCCGCCATCAAATCGCTCATCAACCGCGCCATGTAGCGAACCGAGGAAATGCTGCGTCCGTAGGACATGCGGGTCGGGCCAACTACGCCGAGCACGCCGGTCACCTCACCGTCGATCCCATAAGTCGAGACGACGACGCCGAAGCGACGCAAGCCCACCGCGGGGTTCTCGTCCCCGATGAAGACCTGCACGTCTGGCCCCGCCCCAAGGCTCGGCAGCACCGCCTCGAGGAAGCCGCCCCCGCCGCCGCGCAACAGCGCCAGCAGGTTTTGTGCCTCCCCGGCCGCGCCGGCGAATTCCGGCTGGGCCAGCATGTGCTCGAGCCCGGAGTGACGGACTTCCGTCCGCTCCGCCGCGTCAAGACCGCGCAAGGCGTGTTCCACCTGCTCGATCACGAAGCGGGCGAGCGACCCGGTCCCCTCGGCGCGTCCCGCCACCTCGTCGGCGCTGAGCCCGCGAAGGTCCAGCGACAGCGCATCGGCGAGCGGGCTGAGGGTCTCCTGGGCGGCGTCTTCCGGCCAGTGAACCATCATCTGCCGCACGCTCCCCTCCGCGGTCACCAGGATCAACAGGCCCAGCCG
>CAIPGK010000355.1 GCA_903864575.1 uncultured Chloroflexota bacterium | reverse complement strand
CGGGGATTACGACATCGCCGATGTGGTTCGAAGGGTTGATGCCACCGGCGATCCCGGCGAACAGCACATGGGAAATGTTGAAGTGGTCCAGGGCGAGTTGCGTGGTCATCGCGGCGTTGACCATGCTGACGCCGCTGGGGAAGAGGAGCAGGTCGCGGCCCTCGACGCGGTGATGCTCGAATCGGACGCCATTGATGACGGTGGTGTGGAGGGGCGGGTTGGTGCCGGTGAGGACGGAACGGTTGGCGGCGAGTTCCGGGGCATAAGCTCCCATCACGGCGATGTAGCTCGTGGTGGGGCGCTTCAGCGTCGCGCAGCCGGAAAGAACCCAGGCCGCGGCGAGGGTCAGTGCGGGCAGGAGGAAGGGCTTCATCGGAAGATCAGGTGGAGCAGGCAGAGGCCGGCGAGGACGTAGGCGAGCGGGGTGACCGAACGCGCGCGGCCGGTCCCGACATGGAAGGCCGCGTAGACCACCATCCCGAGCGCGATGCCCTCGGCGATGCTGAAGGCGAGCGGCATGGTCAGCATCACGATGACGGCGGGGACGGCCTTGGCGAAGTCGCGTAGGTCGAGTTCGGCGACCGACTGCATCATGAAGATCCCGACGATCACGAGGGCGGGAGCGGTGGCGACGGCGGGGATGATCGCGATGAGCGGGTTGAAGAACAGGGCGAGCAGGAAGCACCCGGCGGTCGTCAGGGCGGTGAGGCCGGTGCGGCCGCCCGCCTCGACGCCGGCAGCGGACTCGATGTAGCTCGTGACCGTGGAGGTGCCGAGGGTGGAACCCACCATCGCTGCGGTGGCATCGGCAGTGAGCGCGCGTCCGATGCGGGGCAGGTTGCCGTCGGCATCCAGAAGGCCGGCCCGCTGGCAGACGCCGATCAGGGTTCCCATGTTGTCGAAGAGGTCGACGAAGAGGAGGGCGAGGACGATGGGAACGCACGTTTGCCAGTGCTGCCAAAAGTAGCGCAGGTCCAGTTGGAGGAAGGTGGGCTTGAGCGAGGCCGGGGCTGCAATGATGGCCGAGGGGGCGGAGGTGATGGCGGCCGCTTTGCCGTCCGCGCCGGTCGATTGGAGGAAGAAGCCGAGCACGGTGATGCCGACGATGCCGATGAGGATCGCGCCGGGAACCTTGCGCTGGACGAGGACGGCGGTGACGACGAGACCGCCGATGACCAGCCACGGGCCGGGTTGGTGGAGGTCGCCGAGGGTGACGAAGGTGGCGGGGTTCGAGACGATCACGCCGCCGCCCTTGAGTCCGATGAAGGCGATGAAGAGGCCGATGCCGCAGGTGATGGCGATCTTGAGTTCCCTGGGCAGCGCCGTCAGGAGGCGTTGTCGGATGCCCGTGATCGAGAGCACGAAGAAGACGAGGCCCGAGTAGAACACCAATCCCAGCGCGGCCTGCCACGGGATCTTCATGGCGCCGCAGACGGTGAAGGCGAAGTACGCGTTGATCCCCATGCCCGGCGCGAGGGCGATCGGGTAGTTCGTGAACAGCGCCATCAGCGCGGTCATCAGCGCCGAGGCGAGGGCGGTGGCGGTGATGAGCGCGCCCTTGTCCATGCCGCTGGCCGACAGGATCGAGGGATTCACCGCCAGGATGTAGGCCATGGCGGCGAACGTCGTGATGCCGGCGACGACCTCGCGTCGGACGTTCGTCTGGTGGGATT
>CAIPGK010000354.1 GCA_903864575.1 uncultured Chloroflexota bacterium | reverse complement strand
TGTTGGCGGCGAGGGCGCTGAAGCCGACGGCGGTGTTGTTCGCGCCGAGGGAGTTCGAAGAGAGCGCGCGGCTGCCGACGGCGGTGTTTTCCTGGCCGGTGGTGTTGGTGGTGAGGGCGAGGTAGCCGGTGGCGGTGTTGTTCGCGCCGATGGTGTTGGCGGCGAGGGCGAGGTAGCCGGTGGCGGTGTTGTTCGCGCCGAAGGTGTTGGAAGCGAGGGAGAGGTAGCCGGTGGCGGTGTTGTTCGTGCCGAAGGTGTTGGTGGCGAGGGCCAGGTAGCCGAGGGGGGTGTTGGAAGCGTTGGTGAAGACAAACCCGGGGCCGGTGGGGCCGGTGGGGCCAGTGGCTCCGGTGTTGCCGATGGGGCCGGTCCCGCCGGGCAGACCGGTGTTGCCGGTAGGGCCGGTGACCGAGGAGCCTGCGCCGGTGGGTCCGGTGGTCCCGTTCGAGCCGGTGGCGCCCTGCGGGCCGGCCGGGCCGGTGACCGCGGAGTCTGCGCCGGTGGCGCCCTGTGGGCCCTGATCGCCCTGCGCGCCGGTGAAGCCTTGTGGCCCGTGTTCACCCGTTGGGCCGGTGGTGACGGAACCCGCGCCGGCGGCGCCCTGCGGGCCGGTGAAGCCTTGTGGCCCCTGACTTCCCTGCGATCCTTGCGCCCCCGCCCCCTGACTGCCTTGTGCTCCCTGCGCGCCTTGCGCCCCGGAGATGCCCTGCGCGCCCTGCGGACCCTGCGAGCCCGCGCCCCCGGTCACGGCGCCGGCAGGACCCTGTGGCCCGACCGCGCCAGTGGCTCCGGTTGGTCCGGTCGGTCCGGTTGGTCCGGTCGGTCCGGAGGTGGATCCGGCTTTGCAGACGCCGCCGGTGCAGGTCAGGCTGTTGCAGCAGTTGGCGGTGGACTTGCAGGCCTGCCCGGACGCGACACAGATGCACTTTCCGTTGCTGCAGAGATTGGTGCAGCAGTCCGCGTTCTTGGAGCAGGTGTTGGCGGCGGCGGAGCCGTTGCCGCAGGGACCGCTGGCGGCGGCTTCGGGCTTCCGGGACGAGGTGGATCGCGCAGGCTCGCGACCCGGGCTCTTCCTGCCCTTCCCGGGGGTGGGCGATGGGCCGGCCGTGGTCGCGTCGGCATGGTTCTTGCCGCCGTCGCCGGGCTTGCCGTCCTTTGCGTCGGGGTCGGCGTTGTGGGTGGCGTTGGCGTTGTCGTTGGCGGCGGACGCCGCGGCGGAGACGGCGAGGGTGGCGACCAACCCGGCGACGGCCGCGCGGACGCCGGTGCGGCGGGTCACGCCGGTTTCGAGCGCATCGGCGAGCCCGACGATCACGTCACGGTCCATGGGATTCCGCCTCCGGGAAGATTCAGCCCATTATGCATTTTCCACAAACGTTACGGGCCTTTTTTCGACCATGGCACAGAACGTATCACGAAACTGCCGTGGTTCAACCGGTGCGTGTTACACAAAGGTAACCACGAACCCCTGTGCACATTGCTGAACATCGAACGGCCTCGAACCGGTCATGACTGCTTCAGGTTCGTCTGCACGACCATCAGGCCCGCCACGATCGGGTGGCCGGATGGGCCGCGGGTCCTGCCTGCGGGATGGGAGGCCCGCGTGCCTCAGCTGCCCGGATCGCGCTGAGGCACGGCGGCCGGCGAGTCCTGAGCTCCCGGCCGAAGCACGATGCACCGCCGAATGCGACGCCGTGGCCACCCGACCGGCGCAACCAGGCCGCGAATGGGCGGCAGTCGGGGAGCGCCGGCACGGATGCCAGGTGTGGGTCGTTTGGCCGGGAGGTGTCGCGAACGGGATGAACGGCGAGGCCAGGCGACTGGCCTGGCCTCGCGCGTTCCCGGTGGCTTACTGGTGTTGGCTGCTGGAGATGGCGGCCAGTTCGATGCTCAGGGCATCGATCCGGGATTGTTGCTCCTCGTCGCGCGCCCGCCGTTCCTCGTCGCGGGCGAGCAGATCTGCGATCTGGGCCTGCTGCTGCTGCAGGGCGGCGGCGAGGGCGGCGGTGAGCTTGGGGTAGTCGAGGGTGCGCATGCCGTCCGGGCGGCGGCCGACCACCTCGGGGAGGACGGCTTCGACGTCGTCGGCGAGGAAGCCGATCTGGCGGGCGGAGCCCATCCGCGTCTCCGGCTTCCAGTCGAAGCGGACCGGACGGAGGGCAGCCACGAGATCCAACCCGTCGGTGATCGGCTCGACGGCCTCCTTCAGGGCGGCGTCGGAGGAGGAGAGGATGATGACGCCGTCGGTGTCGACCGCGAGCGGGGTGCCCGCGGCGCCGAGAAGTTCTCGGGAGCGGATGTAGCCGTTGACGTCGAGGCGGGTGCCTGAGAGGGGGTCGTTTGCGCCGATGGCGATGCGGCCGGTGCTGATAAAGGCTCCTGTGCCATCGAGGCCGGTGCCGTAGATCAGGTTGCCGATGCTGAGCTGGTGGTCCGCCCCGGGGGACGGCACATCGACGCCGGACCCGATGCCGATGTTTCCATTTCCGGATGTGACCGC
>CAIPGK010000353.1 GCA_903864575.1 uncultured Chloroflexota bacterium | reverse complement strand
TCGTTGCCGCCGCCCTTGCCGTCGTTGCCGCCGCCCTTGCCGTCGTTGCCGCCGCCCTTGCCGTCGTTGCCGCCGCCCTTGCCGTCGTTGCCGCCCTTGCCGTCGTTGCCGCCGCCCTTGCCGTCGTTGCCGCCCTTGCCGTCGTTGCCGCCCTTGTCGTTGCCGCCGTCGTTGCCCTTGCCGTGGTGCTTCGACTTGGCGTCAGCATCGAGGACGCTCCCGGCCATCGCGCCAGCGGCGGCGACGGCTGCGGCGGCTGCGCCAATCCCGGTTGCCGGAGACCAGCCGGAGAGATGGAACGGAAGCAGGGTGCGGCGAGTGTCGGAAGCCATGGATGAACCCGTCCTTTCGTCAATGCGCCCGTGCGCGAAGATGCAGCAGGGGAGTCAGGTATCGCTGCTTCACATGATGCGCCCGGACTGTTTCCCGCACATCACCAAAATCAGCCAAACATGAACCGTGCCATCGCTGACACACGCTGGAGGATGGAGAACCGCCGCAGCAGGTGTTCCACGACGCCACCCGCCTCGCGCACCATGTAGGCGCGCTCGCCGGGGCCGCCGGGCACGATCGGGCTGTTGACCGCCGGGGAGGCGATGGCGTCCAACCCGAGATCATGGGCCATCAGCTTCAGCCGGAACAGGTGGAATCCGTCGCTCACCAGCAGCACGCGGGAGAGTCCAACGTCCCGCGCCATCGCGGAGACGCTCTGCATCGACTCCCAGGAATCACGTCCTTCGCTTTCCATCAGAATGACATCCGACGGGACGCCGCGGTCGATCAGGTAGGTCCGCGCCGCTTCGGCCTCGGTGTACTGGTCGCCCTGCATTCGGCCGCCGGTGACGATGATGTACGGCGCAAGCCCCTGCCAGTAGAGATCGAGCGCGTGATCGAGCCGGGCCTGCAGGACCGGCCCGGGGTACCCGTTCCATTGCGCGGTGCCGAGCACCACGATCGCATCCGCCGGCCCCGCCTGATCGAGCCGGGCCTGCCGCTGGATCGCAAAGAGCACCACGCTCCCGAAGGCGGCCGCGGCGAGGGCGGCAAAAATCGCGAACGCGATCACCCAGCGCCACGTCTCTCCCCACAGGGAGCGGCGGGTCCACCGGCGGCGAGGGGCCCATTCCGGCTCCCCCGGGTCACCGGTCCCGAATGGCTCCTGCGCCGGTTCGGCGGTGTCCCATGCCCCCGGCCACGGAGGCGCGGGCGCGGGCGGGGCGGGCGACGGCGCGAAGCTCCCCGGCGCGGCGTCTCCGTGGCGCGGGGCGACGGCGGGCGGCAACGGGACCGTCCTGCCGTAGGGATCGAAGCGGCCGCCGCTGCGGGGGGATGTCATGACGCGATGATGATGCACCGGAGGCTGTCCGTTCAAGGTGTCCGTGGTGCGCGGACTTCCATCCGTCAGCGCGGATCGGGGTCATCCGGCGCATCCTGCAGGACCCGCGCGACCACCGCGCCAAGGGGAACCTCGCGGCCATCTGCCATGAGCGCCGCCACGACATCGGGACCGAACCGCCCGGACGCCACGGCGGCGGCGCGGGTTACCCGGTCCGACCAAACCGGACCGAGCGACAGACCGGCTCGCTCCACGGCGGCGACCGCCGCCGGAAGCAGGCGAACGCCATCCCGCGCGACGGCGGGATCTGCGTCGCGGGCAGCGGCGTCGGCCCAGCCGAGCGCGGCAAAGGTCAGGGCAACCGGAAAGCCGTGCCGCTGGCACAGCCGGGCCCCGTCGGCATGCATCGCACGCGCCTCGGGAAGATGACCGAGATCGGTCAGCGTCCGGCCAAGCTGCCAGAGGACGGGAGGAAGATCGAACTCGTCACCCCACCAGCGCAGGCGGTCACGCACCTGCTCGAGCTCCAGCCGGCCCCGATCGGGGTCTCCCGAAAGCGACCGCTCCGCGCCCAGCCGGAACGCCGCGACCCACGCGAAGGGATGGCCTGCCCCATCCAGGAGCGCCCGCGCCTCCTCCAGCATGGGGATCAGGTCGGCAGGGCGCTCGTTCGGGGCGAGCGACCCGCAGAGCAGGGCAAGACCGCGGCCGTCGTCGCGGTCCGCGCCAGCGGCGGCAAGCGCATCGAGATGGCGGCCGCCACCGGGGCTGTTGCCCAGCGCCAGCGTGAAGTAGGCCGCGAAGTAGAGGATGGTGAGGCGGAGCGCGGGGTCCTCGATCCGCCAGGCGTCGTCGGCGATCGTCAGCAGGTGGGGAATGAACGACGGGAAAATCCCTGCCGCCTCCCAGATGCGCGCCAGCGGCGCGATGATGCGCGCCGCGATGGTCGTCTCCCCCGCGGCGACGGCCCAGCGCAAGGCAGCAAGCATGTTGCCGCGCTCCGCGGCCTCGTCGGCCAACGCCGCGGTCATGCGCGGACTGGTCACCAGATCACCCACGCGCGCCGCCTCCGCCGCCGCCCACTCGGCATGGGTCCGGCGGACCCGCTCCGCGCGAGGTTCGGTTGAGAGCCACGCCGAGGCAATCAGCCGCACCGGCTCCAGCATGGCGAAGCGCCTGCCCCGGTCGTCGGCCCGCACGAGGCGCGCCCGCACGAGCGAGGGCAGATCGTCGATCCGGCCCGGACCGGCGGTGGCAGCCAGCACCTCCTGCAGCGCCTCGGCAGTGAACCCGCCGCGAAAGACCCCAAGCGTCCGGAACAGGTACCGCGCGCCCGGTGGGAGTGGATCGAGACTCGCCGACACCGCCGTTTCGAGCGCGTCGCCCCGGCCATCCGCGGCCTGCGCCGTGCGCAGCATGGCCGAACCCGCCAACGCGAGCATCCGGGGAATGGCGGCGGCAGGCATCACCGCGGTCTCGGCGGCGGCCACTTCGATCGCCAGCGGCAGGCCATCCAGCATGGCCGCCACTTCGGCGGCCGCGGCGAGCGGAATCTCGCCATCCTGCGCGCCCCGGGACGCGGCATCCACAAAAAGCGCGACCGCGGGATTGGCGGCCAGCGCGCGCTCATCCGGCCATCGGCCCTCGGCATCGCGCGCGGGAACCGGCAGCGGAACCAGCCCCACCTCGACCTCTCCATCCAGTCCCAGCGGCCAGGGCGCGGTCACCAGCACGGCCAGACCGGGCGACGCGGCAATCAGGTCGGCGATCTCCTCCGCCACGCCAGCGGACGGCGTCAGATGATCGAGCACCACCACCACCGGCGCGATCTCGGCCAGCGCGGCGGCAAGCGCGGACGCCGACGGCGCGGCCCGGCCGTGCCCGAGCGCTCCCGCCACCGCGGGCAACACGCCCTCGCCGCGACCGGTGGCCGCAAAATCGACCCGCACCGTCGCCCGTCGCGATCGGGTGGCCGCCTCCGCCACGAGCCTGCTGCGGCCAACGCCCGGCGGCCCGAACACCGTGGCCAGCCCGCCCGCACGGATGACGCCCAGCAGATCGCCCATCTCCCGCTCCCGGCCACGCAGCGGCCGGGGGACCACGCGCCGCCGCCGGGGGCGGGGCGCGCCAGACGCCGCCTCGCGAACGGCGGGCGGCTTCCACATCATCTCCGGCTCGAGCAACCGCTGCCGGGCGGGACCAGCAAGCCCCAGCGCGTCGGCCAGCATCTCCGCGGTCGAGCGACGGGGAGTGCTGGTTCGGCCCCGCTCGAGGTCGCTGATGGAGCGTTCGGCCACCCCGGACCGGGATGCCAGCTGACCCTGCGTCAGCCCGGCCGCCTGCCGCGCTTCCCGGAGCAGCGCGCCCCAGGTCTGCGGCTGCCCGTTCGTCTCGCGTTCCTGTTCGCTCATCACCGGGAGCGCACGTTCCATTGCATCACCGCTCACCCCGCACGGCCGCCGAACCCGCCGGGCCCCGCCCCGTTCCAGGCCACCGCGCCTTGCCGCCGTCCAGCGTCTCCCGGCGGGATTATCACCGCACCCGACCCAGGCCGCTCCGCCGCAACTCACGGTTTACCCACGGTTTACCAGTCAACGATTCCAACTGGCGCCGTGCTGCCCTGCGCCCTCTTGCTCCGGCACGCATCCACGTATAGCATCCGGACGTCGCCAATCCCTCCATCCCGCATGGCACAAGGAGAATCCGATGGAACCCCGCGCATTCGACCACATCGCCCGCCTGCTCGGCGTGGCACGCACCCGCCGCGCGGGATTGCAAACGGTCCTCGCCGTCGCCCTCGGCGCGTCGGCCGCGCAACCGGCCGCCGAGGCGGCCCGGCGCGGCATCCCCGAAGGCGGCCCGTGGCCCGCCGGTCCCTGCGGCCCGAAG
>CAIPGK010000352.1 GCA_903864575.1 uncultured Chloroflexota bacterium | reverse complement strand
GGTCGGCGGCTGGACGTCGGGCCCGGGCGCAATTGGCGGCGAGCGCGTCACACCGACAGGATGCCCCGCCTGGTGGCAACGGCGACCGCCTCGGCGCGGGATGCTGCACCGAGCTTTCCGAGCAGTGAGCCGACGTGGAACTTCGCCGTGTGCTCCGAGATCCCGAGCGCGCGGGCGATCGCCTTGTTCGGGAGACCGTCCGCGACGAGGACCAGCACCTCGCGCTCGCGCGCGGTCAGGGGCTCCGCGATGTCGTTCGCCTGATCGGCGAGATGCAACCGGGGGAGTCGGCCGCGCTCCGGATCGAGCACGGTCAACCCCGCGGCGACGGCGCGCACGGCGGCGGAAAGCATGGCGGCATCCGCGTCCGCGCCGAGCCATGCGACCGGGAGATCGCCATCCGGGGCGTCGCCGGCTGGACCGCTTCCGAGCAGCACGAGGGGCGTCTCAGGCCATGCCGCCCGTGCGTCAGCTGGCGTCGGTCCCGCAGCGTGCGTATCGAGGACGATGACCGACGGAGCGCTTCCGCCCGAATCGATGGAAACGAGCGGCGCCATGCCAGCGTCCTCCGCCAGCAACGCGGCGATCCCCGCCCGGAGGGCAGGGGATCCCGCGATCACCAGTACGCGGACGAGCGGCATCGTCACGCCCTGCCTCCGGGTGTGACGGCAAGGTCGAGTGGTTCACCGCCGCGCAGGATGGCGAGCGATGCCGCCGTGCCAGGGCGCAAGCGAAGGAGGGAGGCGGGCAGCGTTTCCTCATCCACGACCGGCTCCCCGCCAATGGCGAGAATCACGTCTCCGACGATCAATCCGGCTCGTTCGGCGGGACCGCCCTCGGCGACCCCCACGACGACAAAGCCGGTGGCCTGCACCGGGGAGCGCAAGGCAACGATCTGCCCGTCGAGTCCGAGGTAGCCGCTGTCGTTGCCGGGATGATCCCCTGCCACGAAGTGCTCGACGATGGCGCTCGGCACGGCGAGGGAGAGCGCACCCTGGACCATCGTTCCGATGCCGATGACCTGCCCCCGCGCGTCGAAGAGGGGACCGCCCGAGTTGCCGGGCATCATGGTGGCGTCGGTGCGGATCCAGTCCGGGTCGGCATCCGGCGATGCCGTGACGATGCCGAGCGAGAGAGACATCCGGTATCCGACGGGGTGACCGATGGCGAAGGCGATCTGTCCCGGGCGGATCGTCGACGAATCGCCGATTTCTGCGGAGGGAAGCCCCTCCGCCGCGATTTTCACGATGGCCAGATCGCGGTCCGGGTGGCGGGCGGCGACGATGCCGGTGAAGTGCTCTCCGGCATGGGTCCAGACGTCGACGCGGTCCTCCTTCACGACGTGGCGGTTGGTGACGATGATCCCATTGCCGCGCCAGATGACGCCGGCTCCATTGCCGCCGCCCTTTTGTCCGATCTGGACGATGACCGGGTTGAGGCGTTCGGCGAGCGCGGCGAGGTCGTCGGCGATGGCGCGGCTGTTGGCGAGGACCGGTGAGGCGATGGCAGTCATGGTGTGGGTCTCCTACACTGCACCGCTATCGATCGGCCGGGGTGACGGAAATGGTGGCGGGTTGACCGCCCCGGAGCACCCGGAGTTCCAGCGGTTGTCCCGTTCGCAGCCCGGGCAGTTGGTCCTGCAACGCCTCGACGGTCGGGGTCGGCACGCCGGCGACGGCAGCGAGGATATCTCCCAGAAGCAGGCCGTCGCGCTCGGCCGGGCTCTCATGCTCCACCTGCACGATGAGCAGGGCGTGAGGATCCTCCAGACCGAGGGCTTCGGCCTGTGACGCCGGGAGCATGACCTGTTGGGTGCCGATGCCGAGATAGGCCCGCCGGACATGGCCGTAGGCGAGGATGTCCTCGGCGATCTGGTCGATGGCGCGATGGGGAAGCGTCAGGCCGCCGCCGCGGCCAAGGGTGGAGGAGTTGAGGCCGATCACCGCGCCCGCACCATCCACCAGTGGACCGCCGGAGAAGCCGGGGAGCATGGCGACGTCGGCGCGGATGTAGCCGTCGACGGTCGCGCCACGAGGGGTGCGCCATGAACCCCCGACGGTCGAGATCGCTCCAAAGGAGGCCTGCGTCCCGTCCGGTCCTGGCCGTCCGATGGCCAGCGCGAGATTCCCGACGCGGGCTTCGTGCAACGAGCGCGGAGCCGCCTCGAGATGCGGGGCATCCACCGCGAGGAGGGCGATGTCCGCGCCATTCTCGCGGCCGAGCAGGCGGGCCGGGACCTCGCGGCCGTCGGGAAGCCCGATGGTGATGTCATCGTCGCGCTCGACCACATGGCTGGCGGTGATGATGGTTCCGTCATTGGTCCATACGATCCCGGAGGCGGGCATGCGACGGCGGGCGTTGACGGTCACGGTTGAGCGGCCCGCGGTTTCGACGGCGTCCGCGAGTTCATCCGAGAGCGTGGCGAGGATGGAGGTTTGGCTGGCGTTCACGGGAGGGTCCTTTCTCGATGCGTTACGGTCATGACGCAACGATAGGGCCGCGGGTTCCCGGCGCCATCGCCCGGTCGGGCGGGGAGCGCCCTGCCCGTTCGGGGAGTCAGCTGCGGAGTGCGGTCGGCATCGCCTACTGTCGGGTCAGGGGAGGTGTGAAGCCCCTCGGCGATGGCGTTCGATACTGAGTCATCGAAAGGAACCGCTGGCGGGCCGGGCGTGACCCCGCGCCGGCAGCGTCAGATCACCGTCCGGGCACGGAGGCGGGCGATCGTCCTCGGGTTGTACCCGAGATCGCCGAGGATGTCGTTCGTGTCCGCTCCAAGCAACGGGGGTGCGGTGATTGGGCGCCGCTGATCGCCGTCGAAGCGGACGGGATGGCGCAGCAGGGTGAGTTCTCCGGCGACGGGATGGGTGACGGTCTGGAACGCCTCGATCGCGGCGACCTGCGGGTGGGTTTCGAGATCCTCGTAGGTGTTCACCGCCCCGCACCAGACGTCAGCGGCGGCGAAGGTCTCGATCCATTCCGCGGTCGTGCGGGATGTCATCACCGCGGCGATCATCCGCTTGATCGGCGCGGGGTTGGCGACGGCATCCTGTGGGGTGAAGGCCTCGAGGGCGGGAAGTTCGAGCAGCGCGGCCAGCTTTGGCAAGGGATTCATCGACAGGGCAACATGGCCGTCGCGTGTGGCGTAGATGCCATACGGCGCGCCGTGGAAGCGGGTTGGTGTACCTTCCTCGCAGCGGTCGGGCCGCAGGAAATGACCGTTGAGGTGATAGGTTAGGTTTTCCATCTGAAGGTGGAGGGCCGCTTCCAGCAAGCTGGACTCGACGCGGGCCCCGCGTCCGGTTCGCTCCCTGCCGAGCAGCGCGGAAACAATGCCGAAGGCCAGCAACGCCCCCGCGTGAATGTCCACGACCGGCGCGCCGACCGGCGTCGGCGGATCCCCTGCGCGGCCGGTCACGCTGGCGAGACCGCTTTCGGCCTGCAGGATAAGGTCCTGTCCCGCCCGGTCCCGGTAGGGTCCATCGGGACCGAAGCCGCTGCCGGAGCAGTAGACGATGCCGGGGTTGATCGCGGTCAGGGCGTCGTAGCCGAGACCGAGGCGGTCCATCACGCCGGGCCGGAAGTTCTCGACGACGACATCTGCCCATCCGGCCAGTTTGTGGGCGATCTCCTGCCCTTCGGGAGTCTTGAGATCGAGGGTCAAGCTGCGTTGATTGCGGTTGAATCCGAGGAAGAACAGACTTTCGCCATTCAGGTAGGCGTCACCCCCAGCCCACGACCGCTCCCACGCTCCCGCGGCGGGGCGCTCGACCTTGATCACGTCCGCACCGAGATCGGCGAGCATTTGTACCGCGGCAGGACCTTGCGCGAGCTGCGCGAAACTGAGCACCTTGATGCCGGAAAGTACGCCGCCGGGCTGGGAATCGGTCACGATGAGGGTTGCTCCTGCCTGCGGTTCGATGCGTGGGATGCTCCGCAAATCGTACCCCCATGCGGGCCGCTGGTACACTCGTGGCACGAACCCTTGACCCGGAGGCGGCCGGGACACCCGGCGGGGACCATGATCGAGATCCAGAACACAACCCGGACCGGGCAAGGCCCCGCGATGTTCACCCGCGGCCTGACCAAGCGGTACAAGGGCGTCGCCGCGCTCGATGGCGTCGATCTCGATGTGCCGCGGACCGCGGTCGGACTGCTCGGCGCGAACGGCGCGGGGAAATCGACCCTCATCAGGACCCTGCTCGGATTGATCGACCCGGACGACGGCGACGCCTCGGTGCTGGGCATCGATGTCCGGCGCGATCCGATCGGCGTGCGGCGGGTCGTCGGGTATATGCCGGAGGCAGACTGCCTGCCCGGAGATGCAACGGCGGCTGATTTCGTCGCTCACATGGCGGAAGTGGCGGGCTTGCCCGCCCGCGCCGCCCGGCAGCGTGCGGCGGATGTGCTCTACCAGGTGGGGCTCGATGAGGAGCGATACCGGCTGATCAAGGGATTCTCCACCGGCATGAAGCAGCGGGTGAAGCACGCGCAGGCCACCGTTCACGATCCGTTGCGGGTGATGCTCGATGAGCCGACCGCCGGGATGGATCCGCAAGGACGGGATGAGATGCTTGCGCTCGTCGCGAGGATTCACGAGCGGATGGGCATTTCGGTCGTGCTTTCCTCGCACATCCTTGACGACATCGAGCGGGTATGCCGGTACGTGGTGATCCTCGATCACGGCGAGGTTGTCGCGTCGCAGCCGATGGAGACCATCGACGAAGGCGGCGGCGATCTGCTGGTGCGGATCGACGGCGACCGCGCGGCGTTCATCGCGAGACTGCAGCAACTCGGCGCGGAGGCGCGGCCGGGCGGGGAGTTCGGCGGACCGGACGAGGTGATCGTCCGGCGTGATGGCGATGCCAGCCACGACGCCGTGCGCGATGCCGCCGCCGATCTGGGCATCGCACTGCGGTCGCTTCAGGCACGGACGCGGTCGCTCGAGGACCTCTACTTCGGCAATGTCGTTTCGGCGGGAGAACGGCGATGAGCGCCCCTCCGGCGACACCGGCCTACGGCGAGATCTACGACCGCGGCTACCGGCACTACGACGGGGAGCGGGAAGGCAGGCTGCACGCCATCTGGGCCCTGGCGCGCTACTCCATGGCAAGGGCGCTCGGGATCAAAAAGGGGTGGACGAGCAAGATCATCCCGATCCTGCTCTATATCGGGGCGTTGCTGCCGGTCATCATCGGCATCGGCATCCGCGCCTTCGTGCCGACCTTCAACGCGATCGATTACGGGACGGTCTTCGTGACCGTCTTCCTGCTGGAGGGAATCTTCGTCGCGACCATCGCGCCGGAAATGCTCTGCCCGGATCGCAGGGAGGGCACGCTCCCGCTCTACTTCTCCCGCCCGATGACGCGGGGCGATTATGTCTCCGGCAAGCTGGTTGGGGCGGCCCTGCTCACGCTCTCCATCTCGCTCGCTCCGGCGGTCATCCTCTGGTTTGGGCGGCAGTTGCTTTCGGGGTCGCCGTTTGCGGCGATGCGGGACCATGCCGACGACCTCGGCAAGGTGCTCGTGGCCGGCTCCGCCATCGCCTTCTATCTCGGCGCGATCGGCTTGATGATCTCCTCGTTCACAAAGCGGAAGGGAATCGCGGTCGGCATCATCATCGTTGGGGTGACCATCTCCCAGGCGTTGGCGGTGTCGCTGACGATTGCCTTGCGCGGCACGAAACCGTGGGAGGACTGGGTCGGGTTCATCAGCCCGGGGTTGACGGTCGAGTCGCTGGTCACCGGGCTCTGGGCTCCCTCGCGGGGGCGGGTGTCACCGTTCGCCATTGGCGCGGGTTTGCCCGCGACGCTTGGGGTGATGGCGCTGGTCGTCGCGGTTTGCTGCTGGGTCATGTACTGGCGGTATGGCAATCGTGACTGACCGGGAGGCGGCTGGCTCGCCGCGAGATGAGGTGCTGCCGGGCCTGAGGCCGGGGCAGGCGGCGACCGTGCGCTTCGAACATATCTCGAAGTGGTACGGCGACATCGTGGCCGTTTCGGACATCTCGTTCGGCATCCCGCCGGGCGTCACCGGGTTGCTCGGGCCGAACGGCGCAGGAAAATCGACCTGTCTGAAGATCATGGCCGGGTTGCTGAAGCCTTCGGCCGGATCGGTGACCGTCGGCGGAGAACCGGTGCGGGGCACGCCGAAGGTCTACCGCCGTCTCGGGTTGGTGGGTGAGCAGGAGCATGTCTACCCCTTCCTGACCGGGGTCGAATTTGTCCGCATGAACGCGATCATGCAGGGAATGGCCGACCCGGATGGGGCGACGGCACGGGTCATCGCGCAGGTGGAGATGGAGGATGCCGCCAACCGGCAGATCGGCGGGTATTCCAAGGGGATGCGGCAGCGGATCAAGGTGGCCGCCGCGCTCGTTCACGATCCGGAGACGATCCTGCTCGACGAGCCGCTCAACGGAACCGACCCGGTACAACGTGCGGGGTTGATCTCCCTGATGCGGCGGCTTGGCGATGAGGGGAGAACGGTCGTCGTGTCGTCCCACGTCCTGTCGGAGGTGGAGCGGTTTGCCCAGAACATCCTCGTGATCGTCAACGGCAAGCTTGCCGCCGCCGGCGACTACCGGGCTATCCGGGACCGGATGGATCAGCACCCCCGGTCGGTGCGCGTGCGCACCAACCAGCCGCGACTGTTGGCCGCGGCGCTGATCGCGGACCCGGCGACGCAGGCGGTCCGATACGAGGATGACGGTTGGCTGGCGGCGGAGACAGGCGATGTCCGCGCCTTTTCCACCGCGCTGCCGCGTCTCGCGCGTGACGCGGGTGTCCGCTTGCTCGACGTGCAACCGGTGGACGAATCGCTGGCGTCGGTCTTCGCCTACCTGGTGGAGCGGTAGCATGAGCAGGCTCCTCTGGCGGATCGCTCCCGTGATGATGCTGACCCTGCGCCAATTCGCGGCGGGG
>CAIPGK010000351.1 GCA_903864575.1 uncultured Chloroflexota bacterium | reverse complement strand
TCCCGCAACAGCCCGCGAAACGCCTGGCGCGGCAGCAACCGGACGGTGACGGGCCGCTGCGCCGTCACCGAAGCGTTGCGCGGCTCCCCATCGAGCAGCGCGAGTTCGCCCAGCGCGGCGGGCGCTTCCATCACCTGCAGCACAACCTCCTGCCCGCTGCCGGTGAAGCGGCTGACCCGCAGTTGCCCGGCTTCGAGAATCAGCAGGGAATCGCCCGGATCGCCCTCGCTCCAAAGGACCTGTCCGGCGGCATATTTTCGCTGCCTGCTCTCCCGCAGCAGCAGTTCGAGCGCGGCGCCGGGAAGGTTGCGGAAGAGGGGGATGGCGCGCAGCACATCCACGGACTCGCTGGCTGAGCCGGGCATCGGGCGTCCTTGCCGAACCACGCTGTACGCGGCGCGAGTGTAGCACCGGGTCTGTGTCGAAGCGCACAGCCCGGAGGCGAGGGCCGAAACAGCCTGGATTCCTCACCGATCCTATCGTTCGGAGCAGAACTCGGCGGCCGCTCAGCCCCCGGCAGCATGAAAGGACCCGCGCGATGACCGCCACCGCACTCTCCGGCCGCAGCCGCGCCCGTTACGTCCTCCCGACCCACCTTTCGGCAGCGGCGGCGAGCCTGGCCTCCGCCGATGCGACCAGGACCCGCCGCCTCGCCCGCGCCTCCCGCGTCGAGGCCGGATTCCTCACGGAACGCAGCGCGGATGTGCCGGACATTGGCCTCGCCGCACTCCCGCCCGTGACCCGCCCTCAGGTGTCCGCCACGATGTTCATGAACCGCGTGCCGGCCGCTGGCAGCCGCCGCCCTGAGCCGTCCCTGATCCAACCGTGCAGGCCCGCGGCCCATCGCGGCGCAGGGCGCCCCGGTTGTTCACGGTGATCGCTGGCGAACGATGAATCCGGTTTCGCGCCCCACGCGTAAACAGGGACAAGCGCGCATCGGACCCTCCCCCCCGGCGCTCGCGGATACGAACCCACACATCCCTTTCCATCCCCATCCCCCTTTCCCGCACGACCCGGCCTCCAGGCCGGGTTCGTGTTTTCCCGGGATCGGCGGCGATGGGAGCCGCCTGGACGAGACCGAGGCCGAGGCCGAGGCGATCCGCGCCATCCCACCAGAAGACAGGTCTCAGCCGCTCCACCGCGCGATGAATCCGCTCCGGACGCCAGCGCGTATACCCTATCAGAGCGCCACGGACCCTCCCCCCAACGGCGCTCGGAACTGAAACCCACAGTCCCTCCCCAACCCAACGAACCCAGCGAACCCGGTCCGACGGCCGGGTTCGTTGCATGTGCGCGGAACCCGGCGGGGGCGGAGGTCCGGGCATCCGGGACGGCTCAGGCGTCCCAGCGGCCCTCGGCGAAGCGAAGCAGGCCGATGTCCAGGCTCGTCTCGTCCCGCTGCACGAGGTCCGCGATGATCTCCCCGATCACCGAGGCGAACTTGAACCCGTGCCCGGAGCAGGGAGAGGCCACCACCACGTTCGGGCTGCCCGGCAGGCGGTCGATGATGAAATGCTCGTCCGGCGTATTCGTGAACATGCAGGCGCGCAGGCCGACCGTCTCCCCGGCGGCGTCCGGGAAGTATTTGGCCGTGACCTCGCGGAGGACAGCTTCGTCGCGGGCGTTCGGCTCGCGCTCGAAATCGTCAGGATCGACCATCTCCTCGAGGTGGTGGTAACGGCCGATCTTGAACCCCGGCACGCCGTGGACCGGGAAGCCGTAGTACCGGCCCTCGGGAACCAGCAGGTTGAAGACCGGGAAGGTCGCGGGCGTGAACTCGGCCGGCACGATCGGCTGGAACCACCCCAGCACCTGCCGCTCCGGGACCGCCAGCGGCGCGAATCCGGGGATCATCTTGCCCATCCACGCGCCCGTCGAGAGAACGAGTTGATCGGCGTGGTAGACGCCCTTGTCGGTGGTCACCGTCACGCCGTCCGGGCCGCTCTCCCAGGCGATCGCGCCCTCGCGGGCCTTGATCGTCGCCCCGGCCTCGGCGGCGGCAAGGGTATGCGCCACGACGCAGGCCTCGGGAATGAGGAATCCGCCGTCCGGCTGGAACAGGGCGCGATGGGTGGAGGGGAGGCGGTAGCCGGGGAAGCGGGCGTGCAACCCGTCGCCGGTCAGCACCTCGTGCGGGATGTCGTGCAGCAGGCAGGATTCCAGCGACCCCTGGAAGACGACCTCATCCTCGCCGCTCGCGTCGATCGTGCCGGTGACGTGCAGCAGCGTCTCGCCGTACCCCTGCTCCAGTTCTCGCCACAGTTCGAAGGCCCGGCGCAGGAGCGGCACGTAGCTGGGATGCTCGTAGTAGGCGAGCCGGATGATCCGGGTGAAGCCGTGGTGGGAACCCATCGTGTGGGGGATGTCGTACCGCTCGAGACCGAGCGTCTTCAGGCCCCGCTGCGCGAGGTGCATGCAGGCGGCAGACCCCATCGATCCCACCCCGACCACGATCGCATCGTACCGCTCCACGCTTCACCCTCCTCGCCACATGATTCGCGAACGGCGCGATCGTACCACCGCGCCGCCGGGATCGGCCCCGGTCGCGGGCGTAGGCACGGTCCTTGCTGGGTCCATCCGGAGCGGGAGTCCATGTCGTTGGAATCGCGGAAACATGGGTGAATGCGTGTATAGTGGGATCGTCTGGGAGCGCTCCGACGACGAACGGCGTAGAAGGTCCGGGCGATGACCATCCACGAATCGCTCCCTCCCCTCGTGATCATCGGCTCGTCCGCTGGCGGCGTCGATGCCCTCATGACCCTGCTCGGATCCATACCATCCCCACTCCCGGCGGCGGTAGTGATTGCGCAGCATCTCGACCCCGCGGGGGAAAGCCACCTCGAAGCGATTCTGGGCCGGCGCAGCATCGCGCCCGTGCGCATCGCGACGGACGGCATGCCGCTCGAGCGGGGCATCATCTATGTCGTGCCCCCCAACTATCACGCGGAGATCACGGGCGGCGCGCTCCACCTGTTCCCCGGTGAAGGCAGCAGGCCGATTCCCTCGATCGACCGGTTGATGGGATCGGCGGCGCGGGAGGCTGGCGAGCGGGTCATCGCCGTCATGCTCTCCGGAACCGGGTCAGACGGCGCGATCGGCGCGCACGCGATCAAGACCGCGGGCGGCACGGTCATCATCCAGGACCCGGCGACGGCGGCCTATCCCGCGATGCCGCTTGCCGTCGCCGCGAACATCGTCGACCTCGCCGCCCCGGTGGAAGAGATCGGAGCGATGCTGGGTCGCCTGCTGGAACGCGAGGAGGGCGCGGAGCACGCCGACGATCCCGAGGTGCAGGCGATCCTCGAGCGGGTGCGGCAGCAACGCGGGGTCGACTTCAGCGACTACCGGCCTGCCACCATCGGCCGCCGCCTGCGCCGCCGGATGGCCGCCACCCGCATGGCGACACCGCGGGACTACCGTGCCTATCTCGAAGCGCACCCCGAGGAGGAGGCCGCGTTCATTGACGCAATGCTGATCAAGGTGACCGAGTTCTTCCGCGAGGCCGCCCTCTTCGACCAGTTGCGGCAGGTCATCCTCCCCGAACTGCTCGCCCGCGCCGCGGACGCCGGAGCGGAACTCCGCGTCTGGTCGGCTGGCTGCGCGACCGGCGAGGAGGCCTACTCGCTGGCCATGCTCCTGCGCGATCTCCAGCGGGACGCCGCGCACCCCGTCCCGGTCCGCATCTTCGCCACCGATCTGGATGACCGCGCCATCACCTTCGCCCGGCGCGGCATCTATCCCGCGGCGTCGCTCGCCGCGCTGCCCCCGGAGAGCATCGCCCGTCACTTCGTGCCAGTGGACAACGGGTTCGAAATCGCCAAGGAGGCGCGGGCGCTCGTCGTCTTCGGCCAGCACGATCTCGTGCAGCGGCCCCCGTTCCCGAACATCGATCTGCTGCTCTGCCGCAACGTGCTCATCTACTTCTCGCCCGAAC
>CAIPGK010000350.1 GCA_903864575.1 uncultured Chloroflexota bacterium | reverse complement strand
GGGGCGATGGCGGTCATCACCATTCTCGGTGGCCTCTTCTTCTCAGGCCAGATCTTCGAACTGGCCGAGCGCTGGTATCGCGCCCTTACCGTGATGGCGCAGATTCCCGGCCTGTTCGGCTAGAAGCCGCCCAATCGGTCATGGAGTGGCCCCCGGGTTCGCGTTGCGGACCGGGGGCCGGTTCGTTCACGACGCCGGGTTCATGTCCACGGTGGTTGACACGCGGGGCGGCAGGAGATTCCCATGCCCGGAAAAGAGGAGCGGCGACTCAGGATCGGGGTGCTGGGCTGCGGCCAAATCGCGCAGGCTGCCCACTTCGAGAGTTGCCGGAAAGCCCGAAACGCCGATCTCTACGCCGTTTGCGACCGCGCACCCGATCTTCTGGGGAGAATGGCGGCCGTTCATCAGCCGGCAGTCGCCTATGACGATTTCGGCGCGATGCTTGCCGATCCGGATGTGGACGCGGTGATCGTCGCCGTCGCCGACCAGTTCCACGTGCCGATGGCGATCGAGGCGCTCAGGGCCGGAAAACCGGTGCTGGTCGAAAAGCCGATGGCTGTCGCCGTCGAGGAAGCGGAGCAACTGGCGGCGGCGTCACGGGCGAGCGGACTGACGGTGCAGGTCGGGACGATGAAGCGTTTCGACCCCGGCATCGCGTTCGCGCGGCGCTTCATCCGCGAGGAGATGGGCGAGATCGTTGCGCTCGAGGCGTGGTACTGCGACTCCAGTCGCCGGTATGCGATGACGGATTCGACCCAACCCCTGATCGAGACCAGCCTGCATGCCCTGCGGCCGGCGGGTGATCCGAAAGCCGATCGCCGCCGCTACTATCTCCTCGGACATGGCAGTCATCTCGTGGACATGGCCATCTTTCTTTGTGGAGAGATCGGCGCGGTGCGGGCGCGGCAGCGTCATGCCGCGGGCTCATGGACCTGGTTCATCGAGACCGAGTTCGCCAGCGGCGCGCTGGGCCACCTGAACCTGACCATTCCCGCGCACATGGACTGGCACGAGGGCTTCACCGTCTACGGCGCGATGGGCAGCGCGGCGGCGAAGATTCACAATCCGTGGTACTTCAAGAGCGCCGAGGTGGAATGCTTTTCCGAGCGGGATGGGCAGTTCCGGCGGGTGCTTGGAGAGGACGCCCATTTCTATCGCTTGCAACTGGAGGGATTCGCTGACACGATCCTCCACGGCGCGCCAATGGCGGGGGCATCGGCCGAAGACGGCCTCGCCGCCACCCGCGTGCTGACCGCGATTTCACGTTCGGTGGACACCGGCGCCTGGGAGCGGCCCAGCGATATGACAGGAGCGATCTGACATGGGCATCGCCCGCGACAGCATGAGTCTCGGAATTTTCACGAGGACGTATCCGCGCGCGAATGTCGGGCAGGTATTCCAGGCGGTCCACGATGCTGGCCTGACGTCCGCGGCCTTCAACATGACCTGCGCCGGGCTGGCCGACATGCCGGAGGTGATCCAGGAGGAGACGCTCGCAGCGATCCACGCTGCGTCAGATGAGGCGTGGGTGACCATCGACTGCCTCTCCGGGACGTTCAACATGGCGCACCCCGATCTGGCCGAGCACGAGGCGGGCCTGCGCCGGTTCGCCGCAGTCGCCCGAGCCGCGAATCCCCTGGGCGCCCCCGCGATGAACATCTGCACGGGTACGCGTGACACGGGGCACATGTGGCGCTGGCATGACGGCAACAACGACCCGTCCGCATGGCGCGACATGGCCTCGACTGTTGCCGCCGCGCTGGCGATCGCGGAGGCAGCAGGAGTTGACCTGCTGGTGGAGCCGGAGACCGGAAACATCATTAACAGCCCGCAGCGAGCGAAACGCCTGATCGAGGAAATGGCGTCGCCACGCCTGAAGATCATCGTGGACGTGGCGAACATGACCGATCCCGGCGAGGAGGCGCGCATTCCCGCCGCCATGGACGCGACTTTCGACCTCCTCGGCGATCGCTTCGCGATGATTCACGGCAAGGACCGCAAGGCAGACGGCACGGTGGTCCCGGCAGGCAAGGGGATCGTCCCGTGGGAGAACCTGCTGGACCGCCTCGACGCCATCGGGTTCACCGGGCCGTTCATCATCCACGGGGTTAGCGAGGACGGTGCGGGAGAGGCGATCGACCATTTCCGTTCGCTTGGCATCCTTCATTAGCGCCGGGACATTCCCCGTGGGCCGTTGACGGGCCGGGCACGCCGGCAACAGGAGCGCCGTTATGCCGACCTTCGAGCGGGAAGGAATCGTTTTCAACTACATCGACATCGGGCAGGGGCGGCCGGTGGTGTGGCAGCACGGACTGGGCGGCAGTTCGGCGCAAGCGCCCGCGGTGGTTGGGGAGAACCCGCCATTCCGCCTGCTGTCCCTCGACTGCCGGGGGCACGGCGCGACGCATCCGCTGGGCGACGAGGAGCGGCTTGGTTTTGAGACCTTTGCCGACGACGTTGCGGCGATGATGGACCATGCGGGAGTGGGACGCGCCGTCATTGGCGGGATGTCGATGGGAGCGGGCGTGGCACTCACCTTCGCGCACCGCTACCCGGAGCGGACCGAGGCCCTGCTCCTGATCAGACCGGCATGGTTGGACGAGCCCATGCCCGGCAATCTCGCGCTCTTTCCCGTAATCGCGGAGCTCTTGCGGACGCACGGACCGATCGCAGGGTTGGCTCGCTTCATGTCCGCGCCGGGACCACAGGATGACAACCCGCCGGGTTCCTTGGCGATGCTGGCGAACCAGTTCGGGCGGGATCGAGCCGTGGAGCATGCTTCGGTGCTGGAGCGCATGGCGGGGGATTGTCCGCCGAGCGGCTCCGCCGTCTGGGGAGCGATCGTCGCGCCGACGCTGGTGATCGCCACGGAACATGACACCATTCACCCGGTGGAGTTCGGTCGCGCTCTTGCCGCCGCAATTCCTGGCGCGGAACTTGTGGAGCCGATTTCGAAGTGGATCGACGAAGGAGAGCACAACGCCGCGGTGGAATCGGCCGCGTGGGACTTCCTGTCGAGGCGTGTTCCGATGGTGGTCTAGACCTCTGGCCGAGGATAAGGACGTTTGCGCCCGATCTCGCGGATGCGGAACTGGCCGCCGTGCCATAATGCACGTCACAAGGCGGCTCGGAGCCACCCTGAACGGTGTGCAGTGCCGCGCCGGAACGACGCCGCTCCGGCCACGAGCGACCCGCTGTTCGAGGCGGGAACACAAGGATCAGGAATGAGCGACCTGAGCGCGTTCCGGGGACCAAACGCGGGATACGTCCTCGACCTTTACGATCTGTACCTTGCGAATCCGGACTCCGTCGATGCGTCGATGCGCGCGTGGTTCGCGACGCTCGATCCGGCGGCTGTGGAGGCTGCGGCCGTGCAGCCGGCACGAGGCGGAGGATCCCAGCCCGCGCCTGCGGCGGCCCCGGCCTTCAGCGTCCCCGCAGTGGTCGGCGCGGCGGCGTTGACGCAGTCGATTCGGGAGTTCGGCCACCTTGCGGTGCAACTCGATCCGCTTGGTGGCGCGCCGCACGGCGCGCCGGAACTCGCGCCCGAGTTTCACGGCATCACCGACGCCGACCTGAAGGCGCTGCCGCCGACCGCAATTCCAAGCGCGGCAGCCAATGGCGCGGCGAACGCGCTGGAGGCGGTCGCACGGCTTCGCCAGATCTACACGACCGGCATCGGCTACGACTTCGACCAGGTGCAGTGGGCGAACGAGCGGGCGTGGTTGCAGGATGCAGTCGAGAAGGGCGCCTTCAGCGTGCGGCTGACGCCCGAGGAGAAGATCAAGGTCCTGGCTCGCCTGACCGAGGTCGAGGGCTTCGAGAAATTTCTGCACCAGACCTACCTCGGGCAAAAGCGATTCTCCGTCGAGGGCACCGACACGCTGATCCCGATGATGGACGAGATCATCCATCGGTCGGCCGTTGAAGGGGTGCGGGAGGTCGTCATCGGCATGGCCCACCGCGGCCGGCTGAACGTCCTCACCCATGTTCTCGGCAAGCCCTACGCCCAGATCCTGGCGGCCTTCGAGGGCAGCAAGGGCAAGGCATTTGCCGCCGACAAGGACGACGCCATCTCCGGTGATGTGAAATACCATCTCGGGGCGCGGCTGGCCGAGACCCCGGACGGCAAGACCGTCGAGGTGCCGCTGGTGCTCGCGCCCAACCCGAGCCATCTCGAGTTTGTGAATCCCGTCGTCGAGGGCATGGCCCGCGCTTCGCAGGACGACCGCCGCCATGCCGGGGCGCCGACGCAGGACACCAACGGCTCGCTCCCGATCGTGCTGCATGGAGACGCCGCGTTCCCGGGGCAGGGCATCGTCGCCGAAACGTTGAACCTCTCAGGATTGAAGGGCTTCACCACTGGCGGCACGATTCACATCATCGTGAACAACCAGATCGGCTTTACGACGGACTTCGACGACTCGCGGACGACCGTGTATGCGGGCGATCTCGCGAAGGGGTTCGAGATTCCTGTCGTTCACGTCAACGCCGATGACCCCGAAGCGTGCCTGACAGCCGCAGCGCTGGCGACGGCGTACCGCGAACGGTTCGGCAAGGACTTCCTGATCGATCTCGTGGGCTACCGTCGCTGGGGCCACAACGAGGGCGACGAGCCGCTCTTCACCCAGCCGCAAATGTACGGGACGATCGGCAAGCATCCGACGGTGCGACAGCTCTGGGCGAACCGGCTGGTCGATCAGGGCGTGGTTTCCGCAGCCGAGCCAGGCAGGATGCTCGATGAGATGCTGGGCAAGCTGGCCGCCATCCGAAAGGGATTGGCCGATGACCCCGCACTTGCGATGAGCGGCCACCACGCAAGCGGCAAGCGAGCACGGCGCGAAGTGGAGACCGCCCTGCCGTTGGAGACCGTTCTTGCGTATCACGACGCCGTCCACGCGCTTCCTGAAGGCCACAAGCCAAACGCCAAGCTGATGCGACAGTGGGAGAAGCGGCAGCAGGCTCCCCGGCAGAGCGATGGCCGGATCGACTGGGCGCACGCCGAGACCCTTGCCTTTGCCTCGATTCTCGTCGATGGCACGCCCATCCGGCTGACCGGCCAGGATGCCGAGCGCGGGACCTTCTCCCAGCGCCAT
>CAIPGK010000349.1 GCA_903864575.1 uncultured Chloroflexota bacterium | reverse complement strand
GCCGGCCTCCGCCTTGAACGCCTCCTGGTGAGCAGGATCGTTCAGAAGGTCGCGTCGGTAGTACATCACCTGACCGTCGCAGTCCATCGGGATGACATACTGCTGGCCGCCGTAGAACCGGAGCTGCCGGAGCGACTCCGGCTCGGTGGAAAGATCGTAGGCCGGGTACTTGCCAGTGGTGTCGCCGGCCATTTCATCGACCGGGGCAACGAACCCGCCTTCGGCGAGCTCGCCCAGCCATTGCATGGCGATCATCGCGCCATCGTAGGTGTTCGACCCGTTGGTCGCGTCGTCGACGAGCTTGGTGAACGCGCTCTCGATCGGGTCGGCCACCATCGTCATCTTGGCGCCGGTGGCGGCTTCGAATTCCGCCCGAACCTCGTCGACCGGAACCTTGACCGAGGCGTCGATCACCTGAATGGTAATTTCCCGGCCAGCGCCCCAGCAGCCATCACCCTCGCAGGGCTGGGCAACTGTCGGCGGCTTGAGGGACTCGGGGTCCGGGGTGGCATACCCGTTGTCCTGAGCCGCGGCTCCCTTCAGAAAGAGATTGATCGCGGTGGCAGAAACGCCCAGCGCGGCCATGCTCCGGACGAAATCGCGGCGGTCGAGCTTGCCGGTGTAAAGGGCCCCCGCCAATTGGTGAATGCGGCGATCCGCCATTGGACCGTTCCTCCTCGATGCTCGCCAGCACCTACGCTGGCTTCCGCTTGCGGCCGACAATCCGGCCGCGGTCCCGAACGCTCGGGACCGGAGCGTAGCTCCCGAAAGTGGTTGTCCATCCGCGCGCTTCCGCATCTTCGGGCGAAAACGTGCGGATGGTTGGGGCGGGACTACTCTGCCCGTCCACCGTGGATGACATCACGAAGCAGGCCGCACATGCGAACCGGATCGTCCGCCTGCCAGACGTTGCGGCCGTAGACGACGCCCTTCGCGCCAGCCTCGAGGGCAAGGCGCAGGTTGGCGATCACCGGCGCCGGATCCGGGGAGCGGACGCCGCCGAGCACCAGCACCGGCAGCGGCGTCCCATCGATCACCTGGCGCATCGACTCAGTGTCCCCGGTGAACGTCGTCTTGATTGCGTCGGCGCCCAATTCCGCCGCCATGCGCGCCGCAAAGGCCAGCAGTTCGGCGTCGCGCTGATCGTCCATGCGCGCGCCCCAGAGAACGGACTCGACAATGACCGGAATGCCGGCCTTCGAAGCCGCATTGCAGGTTGCCGCGAGGTCACGAACGTTATCGGCAAATTCCTTGCCCTCGATGGTGCCGACGATCAGAAACATCGTAATCGCGTCGGCGCCCATCTGGAGCGCCTCCTCCGGCTGGAGGACGACCCGCCAGTGTTCCCCCTGCGCAGTGTCCTGCAGCCGGGTGGGGAGGCCCTTCATCACGTCGTGGTTGTAGATCCAGTCGGCGCGAACGATCGGAGCGGGCGCGCCGCGAAAGCCGAACAGGTGGCCGCCCTGCTTCATCACGCCCGGGGAGATCAGGATGCCGTCAGGTCCGGCGTTGATGATCTTCTCCAGCACGCCCAGCGCATCTTCAGACCCCGGCTTGGGGCCAAGCGTGATGCCGTGATCGAAGGCCGTGATGAAGGCCCGGCCGCTCTCGCGATCGAAAAGCCGGTTCAGCCGTAGGTTCGCGCCGCTCACGTCTGTGCTCCTGTGGGCGCCGCGTGCCGGTCGCCACATGAAGGTCGATTACCACGGACGCGTACCGTACCGGCCGTCGTCGGGGTCGCACATCCGGGTTGCGTCTGCATTTTCTGCACATCAGCGGGTTTGTCAATCGCAGCCGGCGCCAAACCCGCCGCCGCTGCCGGTACAATCCCGGCATGACCGCACCGCCTGACCTGACCACCATGCGGGACCGCGCCGAACTCGCGCTCGACCGCCTCTCTCCGCGCCGCTGGGGCTTCGCTCCCCTCACCTCCGGCTGGAGCGTGATGTCGCCCGGCCTCGGAGAGGTTCACGTCGCCCGCCTCGGCTGGCAGAGCGTCCGCAACGACGCCGGCGGGGCGGACGCGCTCAATTTCCTCGCTGCCCTGCAGGGCGAAGTGTGGGGAATGCCGCCAGAGGAGTGGGTCCCGGCAAACATCCTCGCGATCCTGCCCGACACCGGCGGCAGCGTCCTTGCCGCCTACCGCGCCGACGCCGGGTGGAACGAGGAGGGCTGGCTCGGGTTCGCCCTCGCCGGCGGAGGACGAAGCGGGGTGCTCGTTTCTCACATGCTCGGCGTCCGCGCCGACCTCCGCGGAGCGCATGACATCGGATGGCTCCTCAAGGCGATTCAGGCGTGGGAGGCGGTCAGGGACGGGCATCATGCCGCCATCTGGACCTTCGACCCGATGCGCGGCGCGAACGCACGCCTGAACCTCGAGAAACTCGATGCCTCGGTCTCGCTGCTCACGTTCGACAAGTACGGCGCGATTCGCAGCGATCTCTACGGCGACGTGCCGAGCGACCGCTTCACCGCCCACTGGGACCTGCTGGCGGATTCCACCGCCGCCCGGCTCGCAGCCGTTTACGCGGGGCGCTACATCCCTCCCACGCCGCAGGACGTCGCACACCTGCCGACCGCCCAACCGGCCTCCATCGCGCCGACCGTGCGGTTCGAGATTCCCGGCGACATCGACGTCATGGCTCGCGAGGATCCGGCCAGCGCTGGTGAATGGCGACGGGAGATGCGCCGGGTCCTTGGCGCACTGCTCGACACCGCCGACGCCAACACCGGCGTCCGCGCCGACGACCCAGCCGCCATCCGGATCACGCGAACGACCGGGGCCTACACGATCACCGGGTTCGCCACCGCGCCCGATGCCAACGGCGAGCGGCGCAACGAGTACATCCTGACCCGCCGCAAGGACGCCGACGAAAGGAACCAACCGACGTGAACATCAGGATATCCGATGCCACTGTGTTTCTCGTTGACCTCACCCTGAGGACTCCGTTCACGACCTCGTTCGGTACGGCGACGACCCTGCGCCGCCCCTATGTGCTGCTGCGGACGGACGACGGCCGCCGAGGGCTCGGGGAAATCCCGACGCTGCCCGATCCGGCCTACAAGGCGGAAGTTGACCACCCCGCAGTTCTGACCTCCCTCCGCGAGTTCATCCTCCCGGCGGTCGCGAAGTCCCACGCGGCGAATGACGGCATTGGCGGGATCGAGGCACTTCGGTCCAGCTACGCCTGGATCAAGGGAGCGGTCTTCGCGAAAAGCGGCGTCGAAGCCGCAATGTGGGACCTGATGGCGCAACAGGAAGGCCTCCCTCTCTGGCGCATGTGGGGCGGGACGCGGCATTCCTTCCCGGTTGGAGTCAGCATTGGGGGCAAAACCCTCGATCAGGTGCTGGCGCTTGCGGACAACGCTGTCGCGCTCGGGTACAAGCGGCTCAAGGTGAAAATCTGGCCGGGATTCGATGTTGAACCCGCCCGCGCTCTCCGCGAGCGATTCCCGGACATCCTGCTCCAGGTGGACGCGAATTCCGCCTACGACCTTTCAAACTGGCAGCGACTCAAGGGCCTCGACGGACTCGATCTGCTGCTGATCGAACAGCCGCTGTACGACGACGATCTGTACTTTCACTCGCAGATCAGCCGTGAAATCAGCACGCCCATCTGCCTGGACGAGTCCGTCCACTCGCTGCGCGATGCCGAGGTGGCGATCGCTCTCTGGGGAGAGCGCGCGAGCGAGCGGCTGATCATCAATATCAAGCCGCCTCGCGTCTCGGGCTACGCCGAGGCCATCGCGATCGCAAACCGATGCGCCGAGTCCGGCGTCCGCACGTGGATCGGCGGGATGCTCGATTCCGCGTGGGGCAAGGCGATGAATCTCAACTTCAACACGCTCGAAGCCATCACCCTTCCGGGCGACCATTTTTCTCCAGGCGGCATCTACTTCGTGGAAGACATCACGACGACGCCGCTCTCCTGCACAGACGGCATCTTCACGATCGGCGAGGGCACGTCAGCTGGCGTGGAGATCGACTGGGAGCGGTTCGACCGATTGGCCGAGCGGCAGTTCGGGCGCCAATTTGAGGGCTGATCGCGCCGATTCTGCCCCTCAACCTACCGCCTGCGCCCAGCCGAACCCGACGACTGCCAGCGCCAGCGCCAGCGGGACGAAGCACCTCCTGATGGCCGCATCGCTCCCCCTGGCGGCCAATGCGGTCGCTGACACCACCAGCAACATGGCCAGGATGCTCCAGGGGGCAAGCGTCGCAAGGCTCGCCCCGGCAACGGGCGTCAGCCACGCGGCGCCGAGCGCGGCAAGGATCGTCGCTCCGACCAGCCCGGTCGCGAGCAAGGCGGTTCTTCGAGGGCCGAGCCGTGCTCCGATGTTGTCCAGACCGGCCGCACGGTCCGTGTCCGCGTCAGCCGCCGACTGGGCGAGGTAGACCCCGGCGGTCCCGGGCACGCCCAGCGGAAAGAGCAGCCACGCACGCATATCGACCTCACCAAGGCAAGCCATCACCCATACCGGCAAGAGCGGAAGAGCGAGCGCATAGGGCGCCCAGGCCCAGGGGCCCGGCTTCAACCACACGTCGTAGGCGAGTCCGAGTCCCGTGCCGAGCGCGAGCAGCGCCAGTGGTCCGGCGCCGAAGGTCGATCCGGCCAAAGCCATACCCACAAGTCCCGCAACAGCCAGCACCGCCGCCTGCTGCACGGAAACCAGCCCGGACGGAATCGGCTTCCAAGGCTTGGAGCGGGCGTCGAGGGCCCGGTCGGCAATCTCGTTGACCGCTCCGATCGCCAGCTGTCCTCCCAGCATCGCCAGCAGCATCCGGACCAGCACGTCTGGTCGAAGGTCGCCCCCCGAGAACAGCATCGCAAACGCAACGGTCGCGGCGAGCACGATGACGATCGCCGCCGGATGGGGCAGACGAATCCACGCCATGACGCGGGCGCGAAGCCGTGGCGATGAGGGTGTTGCTGGAGGGTCGGGATGCGATTCCATATCCGTGTCCATGTTGGGAGGATGGTCGGAACAGGCGTCGCTGTCAAACACCCTGACATCGCCGCATTTTCCCCGGACCACTACACTTTCAGGCGGTGATCAGGCGGTTCCCCGGGTGCCGGGAGCCGCATCAGGAAAGGATGACGACCATGAGCAGCAGTCGCTGGGATCCCTGGAACGAGTTCGTCAGCCTGCGAGACGCAATGAACAACCTGCTTGAGGAGAGTTTCGTCTCGCGGCCGCGCGGCGACAGCGCCCCCGCAGCTCCGCAGAGCTCCGCCGCCGGAACGTCCGGCCTCGCGCTCGACATCAGGGAGAACGCCGACTCGTTCGACGTGATCGCATCGGTTCCCGGCGTCTCGCCGGACGACGTGGACATTACGGTCATTGGCGACCGGCTCCGGATCAGCGGCGAGCGCAAGGACGATTCCGAGCAGCGGAATCCGGATGGCCGCTGGATTCTTCGCGAACGACGGTTTGGAGCGTTCGAGCGCTCGGTGTCGCTTCCCGCCGCGGTGAAGGCCGAAGCTGCTTCCGCCGAATTCCGCGACGGCGTGCTCACCGTCAATCTGCCGAAGGCGGACGAGGCGCGGCCACGTTCGATTCCCGTCAAGGGCGGCGTCGCTCGCGCGGTACCTTCCGGCAACGACCAGTAGCCTGCCCCCGATCGATCCGGTTTCGCAGGGATGCCTCGACAACCGGGAACCGTCGCGCCGAACTCCCGGCGCGGCGGTTCGCGTTCCAGCGACATCAAAGGCCCTGTGAGGACACTCCGTCAGCCGACGCCCCAACCGGCGCAAGCAGCGCGCCTGCCCGCCCCTTGTTCGTCACATAGACCGCGAGGGCGCCTCCCCCAAGCAGCGCCGCGCCCACCCGTGCCGCATGCCCGGGCGCCGTCACGCCCAGCACCACGACATCCCCGGACGTGGCGGATTCCGGGAGAACGGGCAGTCCGGCACGGTCCAGTTGGCCGGCAAGGGCCCCTCGTATCGGGTCGAACACCCGCGCCATCGGCCCGTATCCACCGCGATGGATCAGCGCGAGCACGTCAGCCAAACGATCCCGCGGGATCACCCCGATGGTGGTGTCGCCGACGACATTCCCCAAACCAGTCGATCGTTCCACATTCACCCCATGACCATCTGTCACACAGGGATGAATTATGCGCCGAATCAGCGCATCCGGGGAAGGATTGGTCCATCGATCCGGGGAAGGCAACGTGCGGAAAAGAACGATCGTCGGTGATCCCCGATGATTCCGGGACCGCGCGCCCGGTCGCCGCAACGCCCCCTGCTGCCTGTTCGCCCAACGCAAACCGCTTCACCGATGATCCGGCGAAGCGGTCCCAGTACGTCGGGCCGTGGTTGGCTCGGTCAAATGCCCCCGCGCTTGATGGCCGCCCGGATGCGACGGACGCCGCTGACCGATTCGGCCTGCTGGCGAACGACGATCTGCTGGGTCTCGGCGCGGACCGAAGGGGTCTCCGCCGGCTTGTCGACGGAGACGCTGCGAACGACGGGCTGCTGCCCCGCCGTCTGGATGTAGTAGCGAATCGGCTTCTGCATGGTTCACCGCTCTCTCGCCGCCGATGTTGGCGGCGTCAGCCCCGGCGTGACCGGGACCAGCGGGAACCTCCGTTACGGTCGAAGGGCCTGCGGTCCGGTGATGGCCGGAGCAGCGATCTGTCGGGAACTGGTACTACTGCCAGCGTCCAACGAGACTCCCTTCACAGGACCGGATGCGATGCCCTCGTGGGCCGGGCCGCGCGCGCGGATCGCAGGGTGCTGACGGCGCCCGCATGACCCCGTCGCGCGCGCGAAGTCTACTCCCTGTTGTAAACCCCGGTCAACCAGAAAAAGTCGGAGCTCCTGGGGCTGCATGCTATACTCGGGCCACAGGCGTTCTCGCCTTCCGGCGGTTTTTTCCTGACCCTTCCCCGCATCTCAGGGACTTCAGCCGACGAATGCCCACGTGGGCAGCGCATCATCACCATGGCTTGCGCCGGAGGCCCGCCCTTGATACGACCACTCTCGGCCTTCCTCGGTTTTTTCAGTCGCGACCTTGGCATCGACCTCGGCACGGCGAACACGCTCGTCTATGTCCGTGGGAAGGGCATCGTGATCTCCGAACCCAGCGTCGTCGCGATCGACACCCGCACCCGGCGGGCGTTCGGCGTCGGCGCCGAAGCCAAGGCGATGGTGGGCAAGACGCCCGAATCGATCATCGCCATCCGTCCGCTCAAGGACGGCGTCATCGCCGACTTCGACACCGTGGAGATGATGCTCCACTACTTCATCCGGAAGGTGCACATGCAGCGCCTGATGGCACCCCACCCGCGGGTCGTCATCGGCATCCCCTCCGGCGTGACCGAAGTCGAAAAGCGCGCTGCCAAGGATGCCGCGCTCTCGGCCGGCGCACGCGAGGCCTACACCATCGAAGAGCCGATGGCCGCCGCAATCGGCGCGGGGCTTCCCATCAATGAACCCGTCGGCAGCATGATCGTCGACATCGGCGGCGGCACGACCGAAGTGGCTGTGATCTCCCTCGGGGGCGTCGTCGTCAACCATTCAATCCGAGTTGCCGGCGATGAAATCGACGACGCGATCATCCAGTACGCCCGGAGAGATCACAACCTCGTCATCGGCGAGCGCACCGCTGAAAACGCAAAAATGGCTGCCGGATCCGCCTATCCGCTCGATGAAGAGATCCGCGTCATGCTCCGCGGCCGGGACCTGCTGACTGGCCTGCCGAAGTCGGTCGAGGTTTCCTCGGTCGAATTGCGCGACGCCATCTCGCAACCGGTCAATACCATCGTTGAACTGGTCAAGACCTCGATCGAGGAGACTCCACCCGAGCTCGTGGCCGACATCATGGAGCAGGGCATCACCCTTGCCGGAGGAGGCGCGTTGCTTCTTGGCCTGGACAAGCGCCTGCAGACCGAACTCAAGATGCCGGTCTACCGGGCCGACGATCCGCTGACCTGCGTGGCGCGCGGAACCGGGCGAGTTGCCGAGTCTCTTCACCTCTACCAGCGGGCGCTTGCCAGCGGTTCCGAAATCCGTCGCCAGCGGGCGATCGACTGACCTCCGAATCCCACAGAAATCTCGCCGTACGAGCGGTCAGCCGCTGACCACCATGCTATGATTTTCTTCCCGGACGGGTCACCGGACCCACCGTTCCATGGCAACGCCGGGATAGTCCGCCACCGCGAGGGAGCCGCGTGACCGCACTCTCCACCCGGCAGACGATCGCCCTCGTGCTCCTCTTCGTGGCGACCAGTCTCACGTTCATCCAGTTGGACAACCGCCGCGCGCTCGATCCAATCAAGAGCGCGTTGGAGGCGGTCATTTCCCCCGTCGCCAGGACTGTGGACAACGCGGGCGATCGTGGCGGCGACAGCGCACTCGAACGTGAACTCGCCGTCGTCAAGGCCGAGCGCGACAGAGCCCTCGCCGAGAACGCGGAACTCAAGGCTGGCCAACGGGAGATGGAGCAACTCCGGCTTCAGGCCAAACTGCAGCAGGAGAAGCCAGCCTGGAAGATGCTCCAGGCCCGCGTCATCGGCTCCGACCCGACGGGCCAGCAGATGTTCATGACCATCGACAAGGGCGCCCGTGATGGCATCGAGGACGGGATGGCGGTCGTCGCGCAGGGCCCGAATTACATCGGGCAGGTGACCCAGGTCGGGGATCGCACAGCGCGGGTAATGCTCATCATTGACGGCTCGCAAACCGTCGGCGCAACCCTCGAGGGCGGCGCGGACGGCGTCGTCTATGGACTCTCCCGCCGTGGCGGTTGGCTGGACCTCCGCCATCTCGATCGTGACGAGACCATCGGCGAAGGCGAACTGGTCCTGACCAATGACAGCCCCTCTCTGCGCACAGCACGCGTGCCGGGCGGCCTCATCATCGGCCGGGCGGACATCACGAAGATCACTCGCGATCCGCAGGCGGATTCGCAGACCGTCCAGGTCGTCCCGCTCGTGAACTACGAGAAGCTGCAGGTCGTCACGGTGGTGCTGACCGATGGCGAGTGACGCGCCGAATCGGCCCGATTTGCGCCTCTTCGCCGCGCTCACCGCAGCGAAGACAAGTGGCGCCATCATTCGCCGCCTCGGGCGGGGGGGAGGCACTGCCGCGCCCGGTCTCATCGCCGACCGGCTCGATCCCGATCTCCTCGGCAAGATCGCCCGGCGTTTACCGCTCGGCTCCGTCGTCGTTGCCGGAACGAACGGGAAGACGACGACCTC